>JAKSVR010000001.1 GCA_024427105.1 Mycoplasmoidaceae bacterium
TTATTATTGCAGTTGCTTGCACATTTGTAATCTTTTTATTAACTAATTTATTTGTTAACAAATTCTTATCTACAAGACCATATGCTGTTGATATTTATTTTGGATACAAAAAAATTGATGAAGCTAATGCTTACGCACGAAAACAATTAAAACAAAATATTGATGAATATAAAAAACAAAGAGATTCAGATGAATCTTTTGTTGAAGTAAAGGAAGGTGAATAGTATGCAATTTGCTGATTCATGTTCTTTACTAATTAAAGCTGGTAATGGTGGCAACGGTATTGTTGCTTGACGAAGAGAAGCACACTACCCAGAGGGCGGCCCTTATGGTGGTGAAGGTGGAAAAGGCGGAGATGTTATCGTCTTAGGAGATGAAAACATTAATTCGTTATTTCACTTACGTTATCAAAAGAAAATATTTGCTGACAATGGACAAAATGGACAAAATAAACAAATGGCCGGTCGAAATGGTCTAGACAAAATTATTAAAGTCCCTGTTGGTACACAAATTTTTAATAAAAAAACTGGACAATTAATTGTTGACATCCTAAAGGATAAACAAGAATTTATTATTGCTAAAGGTGGTATTGGTGGCCATGGCAACGCTTTCTTCAAATCATCATTAAATAAAGCACCAACCTTATATGAAAATGGTGATAAAGGTGAAAGTTTAGAAGTAGAAATGAAATTAAAGTTCATTGCTGATATTGGACTTGTTGGTCTACCAAATGCTGGTAAGTCAAGTTTAATTTCTTGCTTATCAAATGCTAAACCAAAGATTGCAAATTATCAATTCACAACTCTTACCCCAGTTCTTGGAACAATTAATTTTGCCAAAGGCAATCCATTGGTAATTGCTGATATTCCTGGTTTAATTGAAGGAGCTAGTGAGGGTGTTGGCCTAGGATTTGATTTCTTAAAACATATTGAGCGATGCCATATTTTAATTCATGTCGTTTCACTTGATGAAGCTGATCATGAAGATATTGTTGCAGGCTACAACACCATTAATAATGAATTGAACAAGTACAACAAACTTTTATTAAAAAAACAATTGCTTGTCGTTGCTAACAAGTCTGATACAACTAGTGCTGAAGCACAATTAAAGAAATTAAAAAAAGTTATTAAAAAGAAAGATGGAATTGTTGTAGTTTCTGCTAAAAACAAAACAAATTTAGATGAGTTAAAATCAAAGATTTTAGCTCTTAATGACTCATATTTGCAAGCAAAAAAAGCTAATGCAAAAAAAGAGTCAGTTAAGGTTGTTGAATTACGACAAAAGAAATTTATGCCACGTAATTTTACTTTTGAACAAGACAAAGCTGGAAGATGAATTATCCATAGTGAATATTTGAGTTATTGACTATACAAAATTCCTCAAACTACTAAAGATAATATCTTTAGATTTAACCAAAAACTTAACAATTGTGACATTGATAATATTTTGAAAAAACATGGTGCAAAACCTAAAGATACTATCATAATAGATAATGTAGAATTTCAGTTAGATTAATATGGAACAAGCTAATACAATAAAAAAATGAATTGTTAAAGGTCAAAACAAGCCACATAAGCTTGTAGCTTATGCACGATATTTAAGTGATTTTGCAATTAAATGTTTAGAAAAATCTTCTTGCCAAGGTTATGTTGTTGGTGTTTCTGGTGGAATTGATTCGGCAGTTACCATTGCAATACTATCAAAAATTCCAAACATTAGATTAGTTGGAGCGTTTATTGATATTGAATCAAACCAAATGGATAAAGATGATGCTAAATCACTAACAAAAATTTTTGACTTTGAATATCAATACATCAATTTAACTGAAGAATATCGATTATTAGTTAAGAAACTTGGTATTGAAAAAAGTGATAGTGCTAAAGCAAATCTTAAAGCACGTTTAAGAACGATTACTTTATATGCATTAGCTAATGCTAATAATTTATTAACATGTGGAACAACTAATGCTGCTGAAAGATTAGTTGGTTACTATACAAAATTTGGTGACAACGCATGCGATGTTCAATTGCTATGTTATTTAACTAAATCACATATTCGTTATTTAGCTGATTACTTTAAAGTTCCTACTGATATTATTTCTAAACACCCATCTGCTGGCTTATTTGAAGGCCAAACTGATGAACAAGATATGGAAATCACCTATCAAGAAATTGATCATTATCTATCTTTTGCGGTGATTGATCAAATTCAAGATCAAAAAATTACAACAAGATATGTCGCTAATAAACACAAATTAAATGCCCCAGTTCGACCAAAGAAATTCATATGTTTAAGAAATACAAAATAAAGTGTTGTTTAACAACACTTTTTTGTTTGTTTTAAGATATAATTAAAAAAATATTATGGAAAATAAAATTAATAAAAAAACAGACTACACGACACTAATTCATGGTGGTGTAGCAAAAGATCAATATGGTGCTGTTAACGTACCAGTTTACCGTTCATCAACATTCATCTTCGATAATGTTGACCAAGGTGCTAGAAGATTCAAAGGAGAAGAAACAGGTTATATCTACACTAGATTAGGTAATCCAACAACTGCTACTCTAGAAAGAAAACTAGCAATGCTAGAACATGCTGAAAAAGCTGTTATGACAGCTAGTGGTATGGGAGCAATTTCATCAGTAATGTGAACATTCCTAAAAGCTGGAGACAGATTAATTGCTGATTCTAACTTATATGGTTGTACATTTGCATTGTTTACACATACATTACCAAAATTTGGTATTGATGTACAAATTACTGATTTCTCTAATATTGAGAATATTAAGAAATTGTTAAATGATAAAACAACAATGGTTTACTTTGAAACTCCAACAAACCCAACAATGAAAGTAAATGACATTCGAGCAATTTCTGATCTTGCTCACAAATACAATCCAAAAATTAAAGTTGTTGTTGACAACACATTTGCAAGTCCTTACTTACAAAAACCATTAGATCATGGTGCTAATATTGTTGTTCACTCTGGAACAAAATATATTAATGGTCATGCAGATGTTGTTGTTGGTGCAATTGCTGGAAGCAATGAAGATATTAAATTAGCTTCAATGGTTGGAATTAAAGATTGTACTGGTTCAGTATTGGATCCAGGTGCTGCTTATTTAGTTAACCGTGGATTAAACACTTTAGGTGTAAGAATGAATCAACATTGCAAAAATGCAGAAAAAGTTGTTGCTTACTTACAAAAATGTAAGTATGTTAAAAAAGTTAACTATCCTGGTTTAACAACATGCATTGGACATGAAGCTGCAAAAAGACAAATGTCACAATTCGGTGGAATGGCAAGTTTTGAAACAAACTTAACGTTTGAACAAACTAAAATTTTTGCAAATAGTCTAAAAGTTTGAACACTAGCTGTTTCACTAGGTGGAGTGGAAAGTTTAATTGAACATCCAGCAAGTATGACTCACTCAACTTATAGTGTTGAAGAATTAAAGAAATACAATATTGTACCAAACTTAATTCGTATTTCAATTGGTTTAGAAGATGTTGATGAATTAATTGCTGACTTTGAACAAGCATTCAATATTGCTGCAAATAATGCTCCTACTGATCGAGTAAGAATTGAATAGGTAAAAAAAGGGACAAGTCCCTTTTTTTATTTTCAAATTTATTATTAATTTAAATAATATAGATTATGTATAATTATTAATGTAAATAATATTTTTAATATTATGCATAAGCCAAAATTTGTTAAACCCTTATTAATTGGCGTAGCCTGTACCATCCCATTAGGTTTGGTTATCGGCCTTTCGGTCAATTGAGATCGAACACAATTTATTTCTGCAGTTGGTTCATCTGGTGTGAAACCATTTATTGAATCTTTTGGTAAAGACTATCATCTATCTCATAAAAAATATGACGTTACAGTTGAATCAGGTGGTACAACTTTTGCAGTTGAAGAAATAGCTCAAGGTTATACAACTATTGGTAATGCTAGCAACAATCCATACATTGTTGTTAATACCCAAGGCTATCGTGACAAATGACAAAATAAGAAAACTTACACTTTAGGTTGAGAAGGTTTAGTAATGATGTACTCATTACCAAAAGGGTTAACTGATCAAACTAAAGACATCTTTAATATTGTTATTACTGAAGATAATATTCTTCCACTATATGGTATTTTTTCTGGATTCCATCAATTGAAAGAAGCACAATGAGACCCATTAATGGATTCATTATGATGATATGCACCACAAAATGTTAAAGATGCAATTACCAACGAAAATGATATTAAACTTCTAAAAGAAACACAAATTCTACCATTTGTTCGTGCTGGTGGTAACACTGGAGCAAATAGTTCAATTGCTTTTAGTTACTATAGTAGTCTTGCTGAATTTGAAGATATGACCCAAGACCAACAAAATGCATTTAGGTATGGTCAATATGGTCATGATGGTTTAACAATAATGCAAACCGATGAATCTAATGCTCGAGCATGACAATCATTTGTTTATCGTAATCAAGGTGGTTCAATGACATACTTAACCACATCTTTTATTGCCAATGAAAACAACCGTAAACAAATTCAAGATCGTGGTTATAAGATCGCTGGTTATTTGCCAAAGCAAATATCAGGCAAACCGGTGCCACAACCAATCTTTATTAGTGGAACTAGAGAAGATCTTGGCAAGATAGCCACATTAAATGGTTACAACTGATATCGTCCAATTAATGTCATGATTGATTTAAATGTTCAAAAAGCTAAAGATTTCATTTATTGAATCTATACTGGAAAAGATGCTGATCAACCATATGTATTAGAAGGCAATCTTGGTAAAAATTTTATTGATACCGTTTATAAACGTGGAGCAAAACCACTTAGTGGCCAATTCTTTAGCACAATGTTTAATCCCGATGAGTCAATGATTGGTTCATTAAAGAGAGTGATGTTTGAAAAGTGCAGTGACCTTGAGTTGGAAGAAATTAGAAAAACTGAACACATAGGTTATGACTATTCAATAGTCTATGGAGCAGAGGACCCATGATGAAGAGATTAATTAAGGCTCCTACTGCCCACAAAAGAAAAGGAACAGAATCTGCAGCAAAGATTGTTACTGCCGCTTTTGCTATTTTATTTTGTTTATTATTTATTGGTGTTGTAGCCTTTATTATTTATGGTTCTATTCCTGGATGACAACATTATGGATTCTTAAACATCTTTGGTACTGATCAATATGATTTAGCTAATGGTAAGGCTGGAGCATGATTGCCTTTATGCGTAACAGTGCTAGTTGCTGGTCTGGCAATATTAATTGCCGCTCCTGTTGGAATTAAGACAGCTACATTTATTAAATTTAGAATCCCTAATAAAAACCGCCGCTATGTGCGAATGGGCGTTGAATTGTTGGGTGATATTCCATCGGTTATCTTTGGTTTATTTGCCGTCACGGCTTTAGGACCAGTTTTAAAAGTTGTTTTTAACATGCCAAGTGCGCACAACTTAATCACTACTGCATTTATGTTGGCTTTCTTGATGATGCCAACAGTTGTGTCGTTAACTCTATCTGCATTAGACTCAGTTGATAATTCATTTTTATCAGTTCCAATGGAAATGGGTAATACCAAGACAACAGCTATTTATAAAGTTTATAAAAAACAAATTCGTGGTAAGATGGTTATTGCTGTTATTACTGCTCTAGCTCGTGGTTTAGGAGAAACTATGGGTGTAAGTATGATTTTACAAAGTCAAAACTTCAACCAAGTCTTTGCTAGCGGTTTTGGTGCAGTATGAATGAGTTATTTAAAAACACTTGGTGGCTTGATTGCCAGCAATATGTTTGCTGAAGCTGCTACATCTACATTAAAAGGCTTACTATTTGTTTATGGATTTTTCTTATTTATTGTTGTCATTCTTATGAATGCAATTGTTAAGTTCTTATTCCGTGAACGAAAAACAACAAAACAAAATGTTGTTATCATATGAATTAAAAATGTTATTTTGTTTATCCCTCGTCAAATTAAGAAACTTTGGGTAAAGATCTTAACAAGGAACAAAGTAACAGTTAGTGTTAATGAAAACAATTTGGATACTTCACTTCCTAAATACTTTAGTGAAGAAGCAAGAGTTGTTCAAATTAACTCTCGATTCTATGGTGGTTGGAAGTTATTCTGAGAAATATTCTGTTTCTCATTTATGTTTGCTTTTGTTGCATGAATGTTTATTACATTGGTTGTAAGAGGAATTATTGGAGTTAGTGCACCTAGTGCAACCGTCTTCCAATTTGGACGTGATACTACAGGTCAAGCCTTCATTAACACTATTTTAGTTGTAATTGTTTCAGTTGGTATTGGTTTTATTATTTCAATTTGTGCCGCTATCTATATTAATGAATTTATGAAAGATGGTAAATTGAAAAAGACATTTGTCTTCTTTATTGATGCTTTGGGTGCAACACCATCAATTATTTATGGTATGTTTGGAATGATTCTATTCTTGCAATTATTAGGAATAAGTCAGGGTGGCAATAGTGGTAAGTCACTAATTGCTGGTGCATTGACATTGATCTTTGTAATTCTTCCAGCATTTACAAGAACAAATATTCAGGCACTACAAACTGTATCAGTTGAAGAACGTCAAGCTAGTTATGCTTTAGGTGTTGGTAAATGGCAAACATGTCGTAAGATTGTCTTACCAGTTGCCTTCCAGCATATTCTAACTGGTGTTGTTCTATCAATTGGCCGTGTTCTTGCTGAAACCGCACCATTATATTTAACTGCGGGTTTAAGTGGTGGAAGCAAGATATCACTAATGTCTGCTGGGCAAACGCTAACAACAAGAATTTATTCTCAAATAAATTCTAATGATATGGTGTCAGCCCAAAACATAATGTATGAATGTGCCTTTGTTGCATTAATATTAATCATCATCATTTTGGTTATGGTTGATATTGTTATTCCAAAATACTTTGAATATAAAAAGAAAAAAGCAAGTTCATCAGGAATAAAAATCGTTAAGAAGAGTTTTAAACAACGTCAAGTTGATAGAGCTAGAAACTTAATGAGTAAGGCCAAGTTATTCTATAACTTGAATTTCTAGGAGAGATTATGAAGAAGCAAAAAGTAAGTCGTTACGTTAAAATGAAAAATAAATATGAACGGTTAACAGAATTGCGAACCGACAAAAAGGATTTTAATCAAATGAAAAATTCTTTTGAAGTTCGTGATTGAAACCTATGATATGGTGACCAACATTCGTTAATTGATATTAATGTTGATATTGAAAAAAATAAAGTAACTTGTTTGATTGGACCAAACGGTGCTGGTAAGACCGTTTTCTTAAGATGCTTGAATCGAATGAATCAAGAAATGTTTAACAATGTTAAAACATCTGGAAATATTTATTTCTTCAATGGTTCAAACCTTTACTCTCCTGATCTTCCTGAAGTTGAACTAACAACCCGCGTTGGTACAATTCAACAAAAACCTACACCATTTGCTATGAGCATTTATGATAATGTTGCATATGGACCAAGAAATCATGGAATAACAAATAAAAAGATTTTAGACAAAATTGTTCATGATGCATTAGATGATGCTGCATTATGAGACGAAGTTAAAAATAATCTTTCTGATTATGGAACAAGTTTATCTGGTGGCCAACAACAACGATTATGTATTGCTCGTGCAATTGCATTAAAACCAGAAGTTCTATTAATGGACCAACCAACTGCAGCGCTTGACCCAATTGCTGCAACAAAGATTGAAAATTTAATTCTTTCTTTAAAGAAGAGATATACGATTGTACTTGTTACTCACTCACTATCTCAAGCACAACGAGTTTCTGATAATACCGTTTTCTTTTACAAAGGGAAAATATTAGAAGCTGGGCCGACACGTCAAGTCTTTAGCGACCCCAAAAATAAAAAGACTAAAGACTACATCTTGGGTAGATAGGTATATAATATATACAACACTATCTTTAAATAATTACTGCCCAAGTAATTAAGCATATTTAAAATAAGGAGAATAAAATTATGCAATGATATTTCTATATTGGTATATTAGCTGCAATCTGCATTGCTGCATTCAATATGCCTCAATTAATTAAAGTTATCAAAACCAAGGACACCTGTGGAATGTCTGCTTTAATGCTATTAATCTTAACTGTTGGGGACTTCTTTTTCGTTCTTAATGGTATTGGTATATTAGCTAACAAAGATATGGCGCAAGCTGATCGTATCAGTTCAGGGTTACCACTTCTATTAGCAAATGGTATTGCACTAGCAATAACATTAATCCTATTGTTTATGAAACTTAACTCAGTACGTTGAGCAAGAAAGTTTAATGTTACTGAAAAACAATATTGTGATAACTACGACAATTTCAAAACAAAACGTCGTATGATTAGAGCTGAAAGAGTTGCTGGTAAAAAAGAAAAACCAGATAATGGTGTACCGTTAGCTGCTGGAGAATAGTAAATGCCTATTAACTTTGATACTCTTAAAACTTCTGAGAATAATCTAAGAAGATTATTTCTAAAGTTTTATAGTCATGTATTGGCATCACAAGAGTATCTATATAAAAAGTTTAAGCAAGAAAAAGCAATTTCCCAAAGTGCTTTAGATTATATTGTTGCAAAAGAAAAGATTGCCAATCAATATGAAGCGCAAATTCTTGATGAAACAATATGAATTATTTCTAAAGATCAACCGCGTGCCGCACACTTAAGATATTTAATATCAATTATTCGTTCAATTAGAGATTTAGAACGAATGGGTGACTTCGTAGAAAGAGTTACAAGAATCTTGTATCATCAAGATTCTATAGATCCTGGGGTAAGACAATCCCTTTGCACTCTATTAAAACATTCATATGACTTTGCCCATGAAATCTTTCGCAATATAAATTCTGGTTCAAACCAATCAAAACAGTATTACACTAAGAAAGCAACACCATTATTTAGAGAATTTTCTGCAAAATATCGGGAAAGTTTTAAAACTATTGGTGAGATTATCTTCAAAAGCAAGAAAGCTACTCATAATAAATTAGCTATCTTTACTGCTTTGAAAAATATTGAAAGAAATGCTGACCATGCATTTAACATTATTGAAAACTTCATGTATATTAATGAACCAGACTTCTATTTCCGCAAAGAAATAAGAAAAGGATAAAAAATGTCAAAAATAGAATTTGTTTGTCTTGGTGGTCAAGATGAAAAAGAAAAAATCTGTGACGCCTTGGTGATTGATGGGGACATCTTTGTTTTGGGCTGTGGAATTCACTGCCCAAGTGTTATTCAATTAGGAATTAAGAAAATCGTTGCCGACTTTTCTTACTTAATTGATAATAAACAAAAGATTAAAGGAGTCTTTATTCCAACACCTAGCTATAACATGTATGGAGGATTAGAATTCTTAATCAAGAATTTACCTAATGTTCCTATTTTTACTAGTCACCTAGGTCAAATGATTATTAATAATAATCTTGATTGATGCTTTAGAGTTAAAGGACATCGTCCAGATAATCATAATGCATTAAAAACACGTTTTAATATAAATGCTGTTAAACCACTAGAAACATTTAAGTTAGGTAAAGTAGAAATCCTACCATTTAGAACAGCTAGCTTTATGCCTACTTCATTAGGTTTTGTATTTAATACTGAGGCTGGAGCAATTGTTTATGTTGATCATTTCATTATTCCAACTAGTGTTAATAATGCAACATATGACTTATTAGAACAAGTTAACAAGTTTACTAAGAATAATACTTTGTTATTAATAACATCAATTGGTAAAAATATTGATCATCGTGGTTTTACATCTCCAAATTACAATATTGATAACTTCTTTGAAAATTGCATTCTTGATATGCCAAATCGAGGCATCTTCGTTATTGAAGAAGAAGATATTTACAAATTAACAAAGTTAGCAACAATTGCAGCTAAGAAAACAATCCCATTCTATATTTATTCGCCAAGTTTAGCTCGTGCATTTAATTACATGCAATCTAACAAGATTATTAATTTTAATAATCTAATTTATATTAATGAACAACAAATTAATACCATTGATCGTGGCATAATCGTTATTTCTGGTGATAAGCAATCATTATTCACTAAATTACAAAAGATTGTTGTTGGTGATGACCAAAGGTTTACATTTAAACCAACAGATACATTTGTTTATTCAATCTTAACTACTCCCGGTTATGAAAAGCTTGAGGCAAACCTATTTGACTCAATTAATCGATTAGATGTATCACGTGTAGTAAAATTGCCTAAAGACATTATTCCTTTAAGTCAAAGTCAAGAAGATCATAAATTCTTAATTAATATCTTAAAACCTAAATTTATTATTCCAACTGGTGGTTTATTTATGCAATTTGCACAATATAAAGAAATGTGCAAGAATGTTGTAACTCCACAAAAAAACATTATTATTTTGGGTAATGGTCAAGTAGCAACATTTGACAGTGGTAAGTTTATTGATGCAAAGCATCACATTAAATTAGTTGAACAATATGTTGGTAATCAGGGACTATATGATGTTGGAGCATCCGGTTTATTTGAATGCGAACAAATGGCCGACTCAGGTTGTGTCCTTGCTAGTTTATTAGTTGATAAAAAAACTAAAACTATTTCTCATTTTAATTACAATATTGTTGGTGTATTGAATCAAGCTGATCCAAAAAATCAAGCAATTGTTGATGAAATCAATCAAACTCTAAACACAACAATGTTAGATTTGTTGAAATCATTACCAGAAAATACTAATTTGTCTCGTGATCAACAAGATTACTTTAAAAAACAAATTGTTAAACAATACGAAAAGAAATTTGGAAAACGCCCATTGGTTTTATTAACTCTTCTATATAAAGATCAAATTGAGAAAGCAAAGAACGATATTGAATAGTTATGAAGAAAAATAATACACAACAAATAACCAATCAACAAAATGCTAAGGATTTAGTAGCTGCTGATAAAGCAACTGCTAATTTTGATCGTGAACGAACATTTGAAGTTTGAAAAGTTGTTGGTAAAGCAGCTTTGTTGTTATTAACAGTTCTTGCTTTAGCAAGAGTTCCTTTTATTGGCAGCTATCCCGATGGTTTAGTTGATTATGTATTAGGCCAAGGCAAATATGCTTTTTATCTTTGATCAATATTCGTTTTAATTGGTTTAATTTTTAATACTCCTTATACCCAAGTAGTAAAAAGCAAGAAATTTATTGTCTTCTCTGCTATTGCATTATTGTCAGTATGCTGTATTATTTCTGGTATTGCAAATATGATTCAGTATTTGCATCAACCACCTTCATTTACTGAATTAATTTCTCATTATCACGATTCATGAATCGCTTATTTTAAGGGTTGAAAATATGAAACATATTTTAACAGTGGATGTATTTCTGGTGGAATATTAGCCGAGCTATTATCATATATTTTCAACTTCTTATCCTATGTTGTTTTAATTATTTTAGCATTCTTTATATTAACTATTTCAATCTTTGTAATTTTCAACGTAAATTACAAGACAACAAAAACTGGTTTAAAAATTCGTAGTTGAATGATTCGCAAGTTAGGTGGAACATTCAAATACGATAGTTATGATGAATTAAAAGCTAAAAAAGATAATCAAAACAAATTTAAGAAATTAAAAAAAGCTGATGTTGAGAATGTTGCATTAAATAACAACTCTATACCATTTAATTTATTACCAGAGACAGATGTTAATAAACATGATGCTAATTTTCGCCATGCTGGTTTGTTGCAAACAAAGGTAGCTGCTTTATTTAGAAATCACAATATTGATTGTGTACCAACCGATATCAATGTTTATCCTGCCTATTCAGAAATTTGTTTTGAGGCAAAAGCAAAACATGATATTAAAGAAATTATTAAATTACAACCAAGTATCGCTAAGGTTACAAAACTTGATCACTTTAACATTTCAATGCGAGAGAAGATTATTAACATTGAAATTGACAACTTATTCTTTTCAAAGTATTCTTTGAATACGGTAATGAATTTGTATGATGAAGGCAAAGACATGACTGCTGTATTTGCTTTAGATAAAGTTAATCATGTCATTAGTCAAAACTTTAAGACTAATCCTTCTGCTCTAATTCTTGGTAAAAAAGGATCAGGTGCAGCAACCCTTGCCGTTTTAATGGTATTATCAACATGCTATATCACCCACCCTGATAATTTAGAGTTAGTTGTTTTAAATCCTAATTGTGAAGCTACATATTCATCATTTAGTCATTTACCACATTCTGATCATAAAAACTATGATAGTGTTAGTGCATGCACTGATAAATTAAAAGAACTACAACAAATCATGAATGACAGAATGAATTTGCTTAAAGCAAATCATTTTGAAACTATGGATCAATATAATCAAACATTGATTGCTACTCAATTAAAAGTTAGAAATGTATTAGTTTTGATTGGTAATTTTGACACAACTATTCATGAAACATTTAAAAACAACACAATCATTATTGACTTACTAAATAATGGTCCACAAGTTGGAATTTATTTAATCTTACAAGCTTATAGCGTTAATAATGATATTATGGATTCAAATTTGTATAGTTGTATAAGTGATAAATATATCTTAGCATTATCTACTCAAGAAGAAAGTATGAAGATCTTTGATAACCAGAGAGGTTATCAATTACATGGCAATGGTGATTGCATCCACTTCTGTGGTAAACGTTTGTCAAGCATGGAACGTATTCAAGTCTGCAATCTTAACCATAGCGAGTTAATTTCAGACATTGATATTATTAAAACGTTCCATGAAACAAAGCAAGCGCAGCGTGATCAGGAATTAGTCAATATTAATCCTGAACAAGGAGGCAAAAATGGAAACAATAAGTAATTCTAAAATGTTTGCCATCAAACTATTAAACGAAGTATTTAAGGATAAAAATGGTGCAATTGAAACAATTAAACCAATCCATAACGGTTATACTAATGAATCATTTTATGTTGAATATACTAATGGTGAAAAATATCAGGTAAGAATACCCCATTCTGGAGATTTAATTAATCGTGCTAATGAATACCAAGTTTTAACAATGCTTGGCCAAAAAGATCTTTTTCCGTATTTTGATATTAAAACTGGTATTGCTATTAAGAAATGACTTCCAGGTTCTAATCCAAAGATTAGAGTATTTAAAATATGAAAACATCTTGATCAATTGTTTTTGAAGATAAAAGCAATGCATAACATGCCCTTGCCTAGTAAGCATAATTTAAAACCATTAAATTTAGATGCTTACAATGAAAACCTACATCGTCTTAAATTAAGATATCAAACAAAATATCTTGAAATTGTTGATTTATACCGAGACGATCCAATGGTATTAAATCATACCGACATCAATTCTGACAATATTTTAGTTGATGACAACGGAACAATTCAAATTATTGATTTTGAATGGTGTGGATTAGCATCAGATTATTGGGATTATGCAAACTTTATTCGTGAAGAAGGTTTAAGATATAGTCATCTAGATTGAAACAAGTATATTAAAGACTTTGATATGAAAAAATTAAAGGACTATATCTTTGCAGCTGCGGTATCAGCCTACTTATGGACATGAGCTATGCCGCAGACTAAAAGGATAATTCGCTATCGTCGTAAGGTGTTGCGTCAAGTAGCTTGATATTCAAAGGGGGTAATAAATTATGGAACTAATAAATAATTATTTGGTATTAGATTTTGGAAACTCATGCATTAAAGCAGCTGTTTTTCGTAAATCAATTAATAAGGTTATTGAATCAAAAGTGGTTAGTAACACAACATCTGCAGAGGAATTAATGCAACAATTTGACATGTTAAATGATCAAACAAGAATTCATAAGGTTATTATTGGCGCAACAGCTAGACCTGAATTAACTGAACCATTTATTGCAGATTTAAAAAGAATATTAAATGTTGAAATTAAAAAGGTTGAGCAAGAAGATTTTTATCACTTATTAGATTTATCTAATATTAATAGAGAAGTTAAAGTTGGTGTTGATATTTTATCGTCTGTTTATTATGCCTCAAAATTGATGCATCGTGGTGTGGTTGTTAGTTTGGGGTCAATATACTATTGTGTTTATTTTGATAATAAACGTATTGGGAATGTTATGTTTACTCCAAGTTTAGTTAAAGGTCTTAAATATGTTTCAAAATATGGTAAGATTGATAAAGAATCTATACCAGAAAAATTTGATAAGACCCTTGGTCTTAATACTAAAGATGCATTTGCATCAGGTCTTAATTTAATAATTGAAGCAGCTATTGATGGATGCGTTAGAATTTTTGGCTTAACTACTGATCATATTATCTTGTCTGGTGGTGATGCTCCAAAATTCGCTAATGCCATGATAAAATATAGATATGACAATTTTATAGTTGTTAATGGATTAATCACTTTATTAAAAGAAAGGTCATGATAATATGAAAAAAATTAAATGAATATTACCATTAGGTTTAACTGCAGTGGCTTCTTCCATTGCCCCAGCTATTACTTCATGTTCTTGTTTTAAAAGTTTTAAAGTGAGTGTTACAGGTAAATACTCAAACTTAGATGGACAACAATTTAAAGCTAAATATCATAAAACATTTGATAAAACTGGTACTTGAGAGCCTACCAAAACTCTTTCTTGAGAAGTATATATTGGTGAAACCAAGTATATAAAAGGCGATAGTAAGGATATAAATATATACAATAATGGGAGTTCACTTTATATCCATATTGGTTGACGAAAGGTAGAGAATACAATCACTATCAAACTGTTTGGATCAGGAAATTAGATTCAATAAGGGTGTATTATTTCTTATAATATATCCATTGTATAGGGGTGTAGTTCAACGGCAGAACTGCGGACTTCAAATCCGCGTGTTGTGGGTTCAAATCCTGCCACCCCTGCCATTAAAAAAATACCTACATAGTAGGTATTTTTTTTTTTTTTTTAGAGAGTAAATCTCTTTTTATAAAATATGAAATTAATATTAGATACCAACGTAGTAATTATGTCCACCAATAATAGTGCCATCAAAACCAAAGCAAAGGCATCCTTCAAACACTCCAGGAATTTTAAAACCTTCACGAAGTCGTGCTTTGCCAATGATTAAGACAGATTCATATGAACACTTTTCATCATAAATTTTTAAATTTATGCAATTACTAAACATATTTGCAATTAATTCATTACCTTCTAAGGTAATATATTGAAATAAATTAGGCGATAGTGTATTAAGACCTATACAATTACTAAACATACCATAATAGACTCTTCCAACATCCCAACCGCATATTGGACTAGGATCGTTAGGTCGTGGATGAAATAATTCATCAGGAATAGATTTTATTTTTGGACAATTAAGAAACATTTGAGAATAGCTTTCTGACATTAATATTAATTGGGCTGATGGTTCATCTGCAGATAAAACATCATCATAGGGAGCTAATAGTGTATATGGAATAGATGACATATTACATCCTTCAAACATGTTTGCATAACAATTAGCTGATAATGTACAAGAACCAAGAAAAGGGTAATCTTGTGAATTGATGTTTTGTGAGATATGAAGATGAGCATTTGGATTTTCTTTATCTGCATT
Source organism: Mycoplasmoidaceae bacterium (assembly GCA_024427105.1). Next base: position 15,593 of record JAKSVR010000001.1, read on the forward strand.
AGCAAACAATTTATAGAAAATATATTCACCTTTCTCACCAATTTTAGTTAAATCATCAACTTGAGCTCATGCTTGTGGACCTTGACCATTATTAAGCAATCCATTTATAGAACCAGATACCCAAACATCACCAGTAATTACAAAGTGTGAATAATTATCTGGATTCATCGAAAACGGAGCGACGTCAGTAAATTCGCCTTGTCTAACGCCATAGAATGGACCACCAACAATTGAAACAGAGTGACCTTTAGGTATCGCGATTGGTTCATGTACACGTTCATCATCGTTTTGAACGCGAAAATTATCCATATCAACATAATCAGGGATAATTCCAATACCATTTCTTCCTTTACCGTAATCACCTTCTCTAACTCAAGTAACAGAAGCATTATCGGATGTTGCGGTAAAGTTTAATGTCATTGATAAATCAACCGGTTTTTCTGCACCTGGCAATAATTTTAATCGATTTTCAACAACAGGCCATATTACCATGTTTTTATTTATAACAGTGTCAGGAGTTAACATATTATACTCTTCATCACGTCAACCAATAACATATGCTTCAGGGTTGCGGGCTTTTACTCTAGGTTTAGGTATGTTGTCAAATATTATTCCAGATTCAACGTCTAACTCTCGTAAGCCAGAAACAAAATCGCAATCGCCACTCGATTCAAACATAACATGGCTTCTTTCACCAATAATTTCAAAAGTTGGTGTGATAATCATGTTTTCTTCTGTAATGACAAAAGAAGGATCTACTACAACTTCTTGTTCCTCAACATAGATAACCCAATTTTTAAATTTTGAATTTGGTTTCATTGCAACAGGCGGTATAATACTACCGAATTTTTTCCCTTTTCTTAACTTTACAATAGTATTACCACTAAATGTTACATCTGGGTCTTTAGATGTAAATGTTAATGTTGCATATAACGAATTAAGTTTATTTGGTGCACTTATTGAGTATGATGCAGATACTAATGTTGCGCTAATTACTGTTACAGTAAAACCAGAAAACAAACCTAGAAATGTTTTGTTTTTAAATTTCATCGGTTTTTCCTTTCTTAATTTAAATTTATATTGTAAATATTAATTTCTGTAGCGTCTATATAAGCCAGTTTCAGTGTCATCAAAAGCTGGGAATTTACTTTGGAATTGAGTTTTGTATGCTCCTTCAACACTTATTCCACCGTAACCTTCTAAACTATAAACAGCTAGAGTATCTACTGACTGTTCATTGTGAATTACATTTGGATTACATTCAACAACTATTCCAAAAAGAGCGTTGCAATTAACCATAAATGATTCGCCAACATATACTAAACTAGAGTCTAATGTTAATTTTGCTTCAGTGCCTTCACCATATAGCGAACAGTTATACATAAAGTCTGAACCAATAGATAATAGACCATCTGGCAAGTCAACACTAGTGCTCTTAAATTTTACACAGTCACCTAAAAATGAATCACCAATGGATCTTAATTTGCCTCCATCAGCAAATCTGATATTTGAATTAAATTTAGAGCATCCTTCAAGAAAGTAATCTTCTATTCGCTCAACATTTGCACCGATATGTATTTCGTAGTCAAATTCTGATCTTGAAATTTCTAAAGATTCAGGATTATCATTAGTAGCTTCGTTTAACACGATGTCAACGTCAGCATCATCACTACAAATTGTAGATTGATCAGCTATTCACCATTGATTGTTAACCCCAACTTTAACAGCATAAATTTCATCTGGGTATTTTTCTTCAGGTGATACAATGTGTATTATCTTTTGACCAGTAACTGTTACACCATCAATTTTTGATGTAGCAGTAATAGTTACACCAGCACTACTAGTAGTTTTTAAAGCAGTAGCTTCACCAGTAGTTGCGTTTATAGTTAACGCAGTAGTATCAGAAGATTCTCATGTAACAACTTGAGAAACACCTTGTTGCCCAGTAACTGTTGCTGTAAAAGTAGATTTATAGTTTACAGCCATTATATCTTCAGTAGAATAATCATCACCAGAAATTTCAACTGAGTATGCTTTTGGATTGTAGAACACAGGTTTAATGTCATTTTCTGCACCTGGTGTAAAATCTTCATATCCTATACCTGACTCATTTCCAATTTCTACACCATTGTAACTTCAACATTTAAAATCATAACCATATGCATGTTTAGGTGTTGGCCTAGATACATCTGCAAAAGTTTGTCCCTCAACAATTTCTGCTGTAGTAGGACCAACAAATGTAACATTTGCATCATCAGATTTATAAGTTAAAATAGTTGATTGTGCATCTTCTCAACCAGCTTTAAGGTTAAGTTGATCATCTTCAATGATTGTGCTTGGTTCCATTTTTGTGTCACCATCATATCAACCAGTAAATCTTTTTGGATTTGATTCGTCTTCTCATGTTACTGTTGGAGCTTTAATAGAACCAAACGGTTTGCCAGTTCTAACCTTAACAGAAGAATCCCCATGTAATACACCACCGTTAGGACTAAAATTAACGGTTGAATATAAACCGTTAGTTTGTTCACTAGCATTTTGGCTTTTTATCTCTTCTTGTGCCTTATATGTTTTAGCACATGAAGTTGCTCCAGCGCCAACAAGAGTCACGATAGCACTTGTTGAAACAAAAGCAGACAAAAATTTAAATTTTTTGTTTTTTAATTTCATATTTTTTATTCCTTTTATAAATATATTTCATCCATCTTTTTTTGAAATAGGCACTGGAGTTCCTATAAATAAATAGTCTAACCTAAAATTAAATTACGATATGTATTTGTATCTTCGCACTTAGGAAAATCGTCTACAAATTTGACTTTATTTTGTCCAGTAACTGTTACTCCTGGATATGCAGGATATTCCTCTTTATTAATGCTTAGCGTTGCTGGATCTTGTGGCATTCAAGCATATGTTGGACAATTTACTTCTATTTCAGTAAATAGATTACAGCATCACATAAATGAAGAACCAATATATTGGAGATTTTCTGGTAATACGATTTTTTGAGCAAAAGCTTTACATTCACCCAAAAAGTCGTCACCGATTACAAGAATTTCACTCAAGTTTAATGATGAATTAAATTTTGAACATCCATACATAAAAGATGAACCTATAAATTTTAATGAGGAAGGAAAATTCAATTCTCCTTCAAATTTAACACATCCATTCATAAAACCCATTGCGATATATGTAAGTCTAGGATTGTTATTACTAAAAGTAATAGTACCATTAAATGCTGTACAACCATACATAAAGTAATTGTCTATTGTCACAATGTCCTCACCGATTACAATATCGCTTGGATTAAATTGGTCCCTATCAATTTCTTTTCCTGCATTTGTTGATTGAGATGTCAAAACTATTTTAGCATCTTGAGAACAAATTGTATCTTTGTCAACAAAATATTGATCCCCATCTAACGTACAAATGATTTTATCACCAATTTCAGGAGTAACTTCTTGTCAGCCAGCTTTTAATTCAGTGTCTCCAGTTATGGGTTGATCAGTCATTTTTTCATCACCCTTATATCAACCAGTAAATGCATAACCAGTTCTAATTGGTGTTGGATGACCAAAACTATTAAATGTTGCATTTAATTCAACATATACATATGTTGGATCATATGATTCTTCAATTTTACCACCATTAGGATCAAAAACAACCTTAGCAGTGTTAGTAATAGGTTTATCAGGAGTAACTTCAATATTACAAGAAACAGCAATAGGCAAGATTATTGCTGATGCAGATGATGCTAAAATAAATTTTAAAAACTTACAATTTTTTTTCATAATTTATCCTCTTTGCTATTTTCTATTGTTAACTTTTTACACTCTAATAAATTTTTGCAGATTTATCAGATAAAGGAGAAGACCCAAGTGTTTTTACGCTTTCATCTATTGGTTTTGGAAATTTAAAAGCAAATATTAGAATAATTGAAGCAATTGAGGCAAATAAGTCAATAACTATTAAAACAATTGCAAAATAACTAATTCCTTTTAAACCAATCTTTATTGGTTGTCCGTCAACTAAATCATTTGTGATCATAAATGGTGATCATCAATTTTTACACATTTCTATTCATATTTGTTGTTCTGTAAAACCTTTTGTATGCAATTCGTTGAATTTAAAAATTCAAGATAATGTAACTGCTAAAACAATAGCAATAGTTAATAAAAGTAACAAAATAGTAGTTAGAATGCATACTTTCTTAAGTTTGCATTTTTTATTTGTTGTTTTAACCCAATCTTGACTTTTTGTATTTGGTATTAATGTCATAGGTTTCTCTAATATATAGATAATATTATAGAACTGATTGGCATAAAAATAATTAATTTTTAGGCACTAGACTAATAATTGAATAGATTAGCTATTAGATCACAGTTAACCAAAAAAGATGCAATGCATCTTTTTAGTTTCATTCTACTGTGTATCAAGATTCTATTTCTTTTTGTAAAACTTGTATATCTGGGTGCATTGGGATATATCGGCAGTTCCCGTTTGGGTCTTCCTTAAAGATAGTTCGCCCATCTTGTTTTTCAACTTCACCTTCAACAGTTACAGTACCCATTTTGGAATATTCTCACGCCCCGTTAATAGCACAATACATAGTTATTGGATCTCAAGATTCCCTCAATTCACCGTGATTGTATACATTGTACGCAACACATTGTGGTGAATTAGGGGCACGATAGAAAGTTAATCCTGTTTTAACTAGATTTCCTACTTCTCACCCACAGAATGTTTTAGGAACAACAGTTTCATTATTAATAACTTCTTTAGCAGCCCATAGAGCTTCTTTGATATTAAATTCAGAATATGTTGGGTCATTAAACCTTCCACCCATTAAAACTACTTCTGAAACATTCTCTTCAAATAATTGTTTCCCTGACTTAGGAGAAATTGCATCACCTTCGCTTTGCAACAAATGGGCAATGTTATTCAACATTCCGATAGTTATTAATTTAATTTTACTACCTCTATTGTTAGCAAGAGTATGTCTTAAAACATCAACAGCATTTTTGACCCTAGTCGGATCTTTTTTGCTTCTTGCATCCCATTTTTCATCAATAGCTTTTGAATAATCGATTGCATGAATCTCTTGATCATCATTTGATCAACCCATTGGACAATCAATGCCGTATTGTTCTAGCATAATATCTGTAGTATGGAAAGTATATTCTGATGTGTTACATACAGTAACAGCTTCAACTTCTACCAATCCTTTCTTATATGCATTACCTAGAATTGTTAATGCACCAATATCATCGCAGTCATTACCAACATCAGTATCAACAATAACTTTAAGTTTTTCTTTTGAACAACTTGTTAAAGTCATTGTTGGAATAATTCCAACAGCAACAGCTGGGACAGACATTAGACTCATTCATTTGAATTTCATAAAATTATCCTAACCATAATATTATATTTTTTAAGTTATCTCATTTACATATCTTTCTATAATAAAGATATGAAGATTAAATATCTAACATTAATACCATTAGTAGCTTGTGCTTCTTTTCCTATTGGATTTGTATCATGTAATAGAGAAAAGGATTCGACAATAGATGACATTAATGCATTGTTACAAACACCATTCAAATATGAAGAAGGTGCTGTACTACAAGATGATGAATACTGAACTGATAGCCCATCAGTTTTCTATCATGAGGGAAAGTATTACATGACCTACATTCAATTTAAAGCAGGTCAAACTGATGAATCAGGATATGAAACATTTATTGCAGAATCAGAAGACATGATTCATTGAACAAACCGAACCAAAATCTTTGCTCGCAACCCATCTAGTGGGACTTGAGATTGTCAACAAGTTGCTGGATATATGGGATTTATCAAAAATGATTTATTTGGTGATTATGCTTTACAAGGTATCGCTGGTAAATACTATATTCCATATTTAGGTGGTGCAAGTGCTGGATATGAGCATGATCCACTATCAATGGGATTAGCAACATTTGATGATCCAATGAATCCTACAACATATACTAAATTCACTGATCCTATTTTATCGCCTAGTGACCCACATGCTAGACAAGGTGAAGACAAGACAATTTATAAAAGTAATATGTTTGTTGATGAAGCAATGACATTAGGGTATCGTTATGTGAATTTTTACAATGCTAAAGGTCAAGATGATACCGAAGGCATATTTATTGCTGTATCAGATAATGCTAAAGATTGAACAAGATATGGCGATTCATATGTCTTTAAAGATGAAGGTGCTCACAATACTGGTGATCCAGTAATTGTTAAATATAAAAATATTTACATCATGCTATATTATGTCTTGACATTTGATGGCCAAACATATGATAATTTTGCTATTTCTAAAGATTTAGTTCATTGGACACCGTGAAGAGGTGACCCACTTGTTGCGCCAACAAAACCTTGAGAAAATAAATATGCTCATAAGCCATCAATTATTTATAAAGATGGTGTGTTATATCACTTTTACTGTGCAGTTAATCAAACCGGTGATAGACCTGAAGATGAACACCGTTTTATTGCCGTAGCAGCAAGTAAACCATTTGAGGAGATAAACAATGATTAGATTAGATACAAAATATGTTAACAGTATAACAAGAAATGAAATAATTAAAAAATACCAATCAGAGATTAATAAAATTGTGGATGGAGTTAAAGCAAAAACAGCTTTAGGTTCACAAGATAGAACTGGTTGAATTAATTATTGAATTGATAACGATAATAAAGAACTTAACCTAATGGTTAAGAAAGCTAAACAATGACAACAAATGGGTATTAAAGATGTTGTTGTTATTGGTATTGGTGGTAGCTATTTAGGAGTTAAAGCCGGAGTTCAGCTACTTTCTACTTTATCAGATAAGAAGAAGATGCATGTTCATTGATTACATAATATGAACCAAAATTATTTACTACGAATATTAAAGAAATTAGACAATAAGAAATTTGGAATTATTGTTAATTCTAAATCCGGAACAACTCTTGAACCAGCAATTGCTTTTAATCTATTTAGAAATAAATTAATAGCTAATACAAATAAAGCAAATGATTTAATTGTTGCTGTAACTGACCGACAAAAAGGAACATTACATGATTTAGCAGTTAAAAATAATTGAACTAGATTTATTATTCCTGACAATGTTGGTGGTCGATTCTCAGCATTAACACCAGTTGGTATGTACTTGTTTGTCTTATTAGGTTATGACTATAAAAAGATTATTCAAGGTGCAAAAGATGCAACCAAGAACTTATTTAATAAGAATTTAAAGACTAATGATGCATTTATGTATGCATGTTACCGTCACTACTTTAAAACCGTTAAACACAAACATGTTGAAAACTTCAATGTATATGATCCAGCATTGCAAACAGTTTGTGAAGTATTTAAACAATTATTTGCTGAATCAGAAGGTAAAGCTCATAAAGCTTTATATCCCGGCACATGTATATTTACAAGCGACCTACATGCTTTAGGACAATATTTACAAGAAGGTACAAGAAACTTCTTTGAAACAACATTGTATGTTAAACAACCAGTATTAGATATGACATTAAAGATTAAGAATAATGATGATAACTTAATGTTCTTAAACAATGTTAAATTAAGTTATGTCAACAAAGTTGCTTTTGAATCAACTGTTAAAGCGCACACCATTGAAGGTAAAGTTGACAACCTAATTCTTTATGTTGATAAGATTGATGGTTATCATTATGGTTATCTATACACTTTCTTCTGTTATGCAGCAATGGCTAGTGCCTACTTACTAGGTGTTAATCCATTTGATCAACCCGGTGTGGAAGTATATAAGAAGAGAATCTTCAATGTATTAAAAAAATAGGCATTAGCCTATTTTTTATTTCATGTTGATAAGAGAATTGATGTGGATATATTCTGGAGTCAAACAAATAATTTCATAGAATTGGTTTGCTTTTAAACTTGCTCCACCAATTAACACACCATCAACATCATGAATGCTTAAAATGTCTTTAGAGTTTTCTGGTTTAACTGCTCCACCATAAAGAACATGAACTTCTTTCGCAGTTGCTTCATCAAATAATTCTTTAACAGAATCTCTAATGTATTTAGACATTTCAATGATTCAATCATTGCTTGCAACTTTTTGACCAATTGCTCATATTGGTTCATAAGCAATAATAACTTGTCTAACCTCTTCAGGTGATAATTCCTTTAAACAATTCATTAATTGAAGCATGACAACACTTTTAGATTTCTTTGCTGCATATTGTTTGTCATCTTCTCCAATACATAAGATTGGTCGCATTCCATTCTTTAATAATGTTCTAATCGTATCACGACAATTTGTATCAGATACATTTAGATACTTTCTTGTTTCAGAATGTCCAACAATTGCATAGTTAACATTGTATTCATGAACTTGATCATAAGATACTTGACCAGTATATGCTCCGCTTAAGTGCGGACTAACATGTTGAGCTACTATTGAAACTCTATTATTGAATAATCCCTTAGCTGGTAATAAACCAACTAGAGTTGGTGCAATACCAATAATAAAGTTAAGTTTCTTTAGAACTTTGTCTTTTTTTAGTAAACCATTAAATTCGTTAGCAAAGCTTTTGATATCATTGAATTTCTTATTAGTTTTTCAGTTGCCAATAATAACTTTGTTGTTGCGTTTTTCTAAGTATTCTTTAATTAATTTATTGGTAACAACTTTTTTGCTGATTCTAGCTTTAAAAAGACCTGGCTTTTTGATTGTATTTTTTGTTTCTTCCATAATTTAATCATTATATAATAATGATTTGATTGAGTAGGGAAAATATCAATGAGTGGAGAATCAATAGCCTTTCTAATATCCGGTATTGTCTGTGCCCTAGGTTTAGTTGGCGCAATTCTTGGTTATGGATGAAGAAGACAACACCCATACACTTTAGGTGATTTGGAACGATCCAATTGATTTACAAGATGAATTAGATCTAACTTCAATTTATTTATGTGGTTAATAATATTAATCATATTATTGATGACTATTACATTCTTTGTAATGTTCTCTGCCTCGTTAAAATAGGAGATTATATGATCAAGATTTTATGTCCAGTTGATGGTGAAGTAATAATTAGTAAAAAGATTCCTGATGGAACTTTTAGTCAAAACTTAATGGGACCAACTTTGGGAGTTGTTCCCCAAAGCAAAAAATTTGTTGCGCCAATTGCTGGTGAAGTTGTAATTATGAATGGTCATGCTTTTGGAATTAAAGGTGAAAATGGCGTCCAAGTTTTAGTTCATATCGGCATTGATACTGTTAAGATTGAAGAAAAACAAAAAGCTAAAATCTTTAAACATAAAGTTAAACAAGGTGATAAGGTTAAAGCTGGTCAATTGATGGTGGAAGTTGACTTAGACGGCATTAAGAAATGTGGTTATAGTATTATTACTCCAATATGTGTTATTGGTGATTCTGTAGAGAATAAAGATGTTACATATGAATGGCTAGGTGATGCAACAACTTCTGATGTAATCTTTAAAGTTAATGATTATGAAAAAATATAGGATTACCTATATTTTTTTATTACATTTTTGGAAGTATTTCGTTAATTTGATTTTTAAGAATATCTGCTTTTGTGCCAAAGACTGAATAGACTGCAGTGTCTGATATTTTTAATACACCTTTAGCACCCAAGTTTTTCAATCTTTCAGAATCCACTTTATTAGCTGACTTCACTTCAACTCTTAATTTAGTAATACAAGCATCAACATTGGTAATGTTTGCCTTACCACCATAAGCTTCAATTACCTCACAAGCTAATTTTTGATTAGCATTCATTTTTGAAGTGTCAATGCCAGCGACTTGAACAGCAGGGTTTGCCACTCCAGTGTTTTTGTTTAGATAATCTGCTTTACGGAATAATTTGTTTTCTGAACCTTCTCGTCCAGGTGTTTTAATATCAAATTTAGTTACAACAATTCAGAAAGTGAAGAAGTAAACGGGTATTAAAGCACTACCGATTAATGGAATTAATCAACATTTAGATCCACCGCCAATTGCATCTGGCAAAACAGCATATATGCAGTAATCAATAATACCAGCTGAGAATGATTGACCACAGTGAGCACCAAAGATATTTAATAATCAGAATGATATTGCAGCACAACCACAGTGAAGACCAAAGTATAAAGCCGGTGCTAGGAATAAGAAAGTAAAGTCAATTGGTTCAGTAATTCCAGTTAAGAAAGCAGTTAAAGCTGATCCAATAACAGTTGACATTGCAACCTTACGGCCATTACCTTTTGGTGCAGCCATTACCATACCAGCGGCAGCAGCAGGTAAACCAAACATCATAACTGGGAATCTACCTTGCATATATTGTCCAGGGTTAACACCAGGGAATGAATTAGCAATATTTGCAAAGGTTAATTTAACAGTGCCTCCACCTTCAAGAGCAACAACCTTACCAACTAAACCATTAATGAAAGCTCAGCAGTTTTGATCACCAACAATAGAATCTATTTCAGCATAAGCTGAACCAGCAAATTCTCTTCAAGTAACTGCTTTACCATCAACTAAAACTTGAACACCATTGATAGTCATACTATTACTAATAAGCATTTGACCACCAGCAGATGTTTGTCATAGTGGCATATAGAATGCATGGTGTAGACCAGTTGGAACTAATGCTCGATCAACATAACCAAAGATTAAAGAGTTTATTCCAAATGGTAATGTTCCAGCAAATACACCAAATTTATACAAAGCCAAACCAAATATTGGCCATATGATACAGAAGATTAAAGAAATACCTAATGATGTGACAAAGGTAATAATTGGAATAAACCTTACACCACTAAAGAATCCTAAGATTTGTGGTAATTGAATATTCTTAAAGCGGTTATATAAGAAAGCAGTAAAGGCTCCAATGGTTATACCACCAAATACCGAGGTCTGGAACGATTGGATACCAATATTGTTCGTGACAATTGCATTAAAGATCTCTTTCGAGAAGACTTTAGCATTATCAGTAAAGTGATAGAACAAGATATTGATGCTACCATCAGCATTTTTCATAATTAATGCTGATTGTAGAGCACAGAATGCTACTCATCCTACAAAGGCGGCTAATCCCGCCACACCTTTATCATTAGCAAACGTTATGGCAATCGCGACGCAGAATAGCAAAGCTAAGTTACCAAAGATTGCATCTCCAGGAACTTTTAAGATTCTTCCAAATATTTCAAGTCATTCAATACCATGGTTTTGTGCTTGGGTTACCATTGCACTACCAATACCTAAAAATAATCCGGCAATTGGTAACATTGCAATTGGAAGCATTAAACCACGAGATAATTTACCAATAATATCTTTGGCTTTACCAGACTTTTTCCCACTAGTATATTCTTCAGGGGTTCTAGCACCAAATTTCTTTATTGTACGGTTAGAAATACTACTATGATTATTGATGGGTCGTAGTGTGTATTCGTTACGGTAGTCATTAATGGTTTTAAACTGTGTTTGTAATTGAACCATATATTCTATATATGATTGTATAAAAATAAAAATAAAAAAGATAATAAATTTCTAAACAGTTTTTAAAGTTGTTTTATCGTTTTTATGTGCTTTATATTCTTTACGATATTTTTTACTAAATACATATAAAGCAGCATGTTGAATGTGTTTAGTTGGAATACCTTTTCATTTTCCAAGTAATGCTTCACGTGGATCAACATCTTTTCTGACTAAGGCAATAACAAATGTTGCTCAAGCTACACCAACAGCAACTCCTAATAATGCTTTTCAACAATCTTGAGCCATGATAAAGTAGGAAATTGTTCCACCTTCAGGACAAATTGCTACACCATTAAATACTCAACTCATTAATCCAGCAATACCTGCACCGGATATAAAACCAGTTCACATAATTGGTTGTTTAGCAACAAATGGTATTGCACCTTCGGTGATACCGGTGATTCCTAAAACTAAGTTAGTTGGACCAGCACCACGGTCTTCCTTAGTATATTTTTGTGGGAATAATAAGACAGTTAAAGCAATTGAGAATGGTGGAATTAATGATCCAGCAATATTACTTGCCATAATGTGTTGGGCAATGATTGAATGGTTGCTTTGTTGCATGTAACCAATTGTAAATAGGTGTGCAGCTTTTGATATTGGACCACCCATATCAATTGATGTTAAAGCACCAACTAGGATGCAAACTAACCATAATTGTCCAATATTGTTCAACCCTTCTAGTCCTTTAGAAATACCATATGAAATAAATGAGAATGGCGCATTCATGACTAACATGAATACAGCAACAGTAAATGTTGATGCCACTGACATTAAGAATAAATCTCTTACTGCATGTAGTGTTTTAGGTAATCTTTCAAATAGTTTACGATATCCCAAAACACAATATCCAGCAGCAAAACCACCACATAATCCACCAAAGAATCCAGGAGCTGAATCTACCGCTAATTGTGCAAAGTATGGTAAATGTGGTACACCATCTATTACTTGGATACCATTTTTACCAACATCAATGAATCACATTAAGTTAAAGCCAACACTAACCGATTGTGCACCAGTTTCTTGACTTCAGCCAGCCCACATAACAATTGTGGTTGCTGCCATTCCTGCAAAGAAACCTGATACGATTCCCTGCTTACCGGCAATTGAATAGGAAATAAATCCAGCTAAGGCTGGAACCATTAAAGCAATAACTAAATTATTTCCTAGCATATGGAAAATCATTGCTGCTAGGTTTCTTTGACCAAACAATGGGTCAGTATTAGCAACACCCATTGCTCCATCAATAATAAATGAAATTGCTAATAAGATACCACCAGCAACAATAAATGGTAACATGTGGCTAATACCACTTAATAAATGACGGTAGATTCGTTGCCATGGTGTTAAACGATCACCAAATGTAGAGATCTTTCGCATTTTAGTTTTAGTACTATTAAGTATTGATGTATAGGTTGGTACATCTTTTTCTAATGAACGTTTAATTAAACCTTTAGAGTCCTTAATTGCTCTAGATGTACTAACCGAAATTAGTTTCTTTCCATTAAAACGTTCCATTTGAACAGCAATATCAGCAGCGACAATAACTGTCTCTGCATGTTCAATATCTTCATCAGTTAATAGATTCTTTGGATTAGCACCTTGAGTTTCAACTTTAATTGAAATACCTAATTCTTTAGCAGCTTTTTCTAAAGCCTCTTGAGCCATATAAGTATGAGCCACACCAGTAGGACAAGCTGTTACTGCAACAATTCTTGCATGTTTCTTAGTATGTTCTTGAGTTTTAGCAGCAACTTCTTTTTGTGCTTGTTCTTCAATAATTCTTTTATCTTCAAATTTATCGATAATTGATAAGAATTCTTTTTTATCTTTAGCTTTTATTAATTCATCCTTAAAATCAGGATGCATTAGCATTGATGATAATCTTGCTAAAACATCAAGGTGAACATTATCTTTATTATCTGGAGCAGCAATTAAAAATAATAACTGTACTGGTTGACCATCTAATGATTCAAATTCAACACCATCTTTAATTACCATTGCTGCAAGGTGTGGTTTTTTAACAATAGCTGATTTAAAATGAGGAATAGCTATTCCTTCTCCCACACCGGTTGATGATTCTTTTTCACGTTTGAAAACACCTTCAATAAATGCTGGTATGTTTTCTATTGCACCAGATTTAGCCATTAATCCAACAGCTTGATTAATAGCATCTTCTTTGTTTTTACATATCGCACTTAATTCGATAGTTTTTTCACTAAGAAGTGATGTTATTTTCATATTGAATTATTATAAAATATAATAATTAAATGCAAATTAAAATTTTATCAAAAGATGAGATCTACCAAGATATCAATAACCGTATTGTTAAGTTAGTTAAAGACAAACCCAATGCAGTTTTAGGTTTTGCAACTGGTCAAAGTCCAGTTGGTGTTTATCAATTACTAGTTGATAGTTTCAACAAGAAATTAATTTCATTTAAAGATGTTACATCTTTTAATCTAGATGAATATTATCCAATTGAAGATTCTAATCCTCAAGGTTTTAGATATTTAATGAATCATAATTTATTCAATAATGTTGATATTGATAAATCAAGAACAAATTTTCCATCAATTGATAATTATCAACAATATGATCAATTAATTGCAAATGCCGGTGGAATTGATTTCCAAATTTTAGGTATTGGTAGCAATGGCCACATTGCTTTTAATGAACCAGGTACAAGTTTTGATAGTTTAACACATCTTGTTAAACTTGCTGATTCAACAATTAAAGATAATTCACGTTTCTTTAGTGATATTAGCAAAGTTCCTACCCAAGCAATTACAATGGGACTTAAAACAATTATGCAAACAAAAGAAATTGTTTTAATAGCTACTGGAAAAAACAAAGCTCCAGTAATTAAACAATTAATTGAAAATGCAGCAAGCATTAATGTGCCAGCTTCAGTTTTAAAAACTCATCCAAATGTTACAATTTATCTTGATGCGGATGCTGCTAGTTTATTATGTTAAGTTTTAAAAATGCAAATGTTTACCTAAATAACCAAAAAATAGTTAAAAGTAATTTAACTATTAAAGATGGTAAATTTTCTTTTACTAAAACTAAAGATGCTAAAACTTTATCAAATAAATATGTTATCGTTCCAGGTTTTATTGAACAACACATTCACGGTGCAAACGGCAGTGATGTCATGGATGGAAATGAAAAAGCTTTAAGCAACATTGCTAAATCATTACCTCGTGATGGCATAACAAGTTGATGTCCAACAACAATGACTATGTCTAAAAATGACATTATCAAAGCTTTAAAAGCTATTGCTAATAAAAAGCATTTAGATAATGAAGCAAAAATCATTGGAGTTAATTTAGAAGGGCCATTTATTTCCAAAGAGAAGAAAGGCGCACAAGATGAAAATTTCATCTTGTCTCCTAATTCATCATTATTTGCTACATTTAATAAGGCTGCTAAAAACAAAATTAAAATAACAACTATTCAAATAGAAAATTGTCCTGTTAACTTTATTAAATATTTAAAGAAAAATAATATTGTTGCATCAGTTGGTCATTCAATGGCTAATGGTATTGATTTAATTAAAGCTCATAAAGCAGGTTTATCTTGTGTTACTCACACATATAATGCAATGCAAAAAGTAGTTGATAAAAATATTGGAATTATTGGACAACTATTATTGCATAAAGATATGTATGCTGAATTAATATTAGATCTAAAGCATGTTTCAAAACAACAAGCTTTAGTGTTAAAAAATCATAAGAATTTAATTCTTATTACTGATTCTAATGAAGCTAAATATATGCCAGATGGCAAATACCATTTAGGAAATAATGAGATCTATGTTAAAAATGGTATATCAACAACTAAAACTGGACAATTATCAGGATCAGTTTTAACTATTCCTCAAGCATTAAAAAATGCTAGAAAAGTATTTAATTATTCATTTACTAGATGTATCGATTTAGTTTGTAAACATCCAGCTAATAATCTTAAATTAAAAAACTGCGGAATTATTAAAAATGGTAATCCTGCTGACTTTGTTATTATTGATAAAAACTTTAATATTTACCAGACATACATTAATGGAAAATTAGTTTATTCAAAAAAATAAAATAAAGGTTTATCATTAGTAGTATTGGAACATAGCCAAACGGAAAGGCACAAGGTTCTGACCCTTGCATGTGTAGGTTCGAATCCTGCTGTTCCAGCCATTAAAAGAAAATACTAACTTTGTTAGTATTTTTTTTATAATATGGGTGTATAGGAGAATTATGACTAAGAGAAAATTAAATATTATCGCAATTGCGACAGGTTCATTAGCTGCCTTATTTACCTTTATTGGATTATTTAATATTGGAGAAAAAGGAAAATTAGCTATGGGCATTCTTGCATTATTACTAATGTTAGCCACAATCGCTTGTGTTGTTCTTTGCTTTTTAAACAAAAAAGTAAAAGTAGATGTTGATGTTGGTGTAGAACCAATTGAAAAATCAACAGGAGAATCAGCACCTTCTGATACAACATCAGTTCTAGAATAATAAAAAGAGGTTCTACCTCTTTTTTTGATAAAAAAATGAAGGATTGCTCCTTCAATTTTTTTGTATAGAAATTTAATTACTTAAGATGTTTGCTCATAAGCTTAGCAAGTTCAAACATAGTAACTTTTTTCTTGCCGCCGAAGATTAGACCAAGCTTATCATCTGCATTGATCATTCTTTTGTTCTTCTTGTCTTGAAGTTTGTGAGCCTTAATGTAAGCTCAAACTTTCTTAACAGCTTGTGGTCTAGTAATTTTACCTTTTCCAACAACAGCTTCTAAAGCAGGAGTTGGACTTAGTTTAATTTCAGTAATACTTTTTCCCATAATAATTAATTATTTTTTATCCTTTACCCATATATTATACACTTTTGCGATATAGAGAGCAAATGTTTATATCATACGATTTTTACCTAATAAATAGTTTTTTTGCCTAAATGAACAAAAAAAAGAGGTTATCCTCTTTTATTTAACGGTATGAACAATTGTTCTTCCAGTATATTTTCTAACTTTTACACCAGCCAGTCTTAATAATCGTTTACTTGCTTTTACTGGAATGGTATTAGCATATTTGTCAGATTCATAGACAACTTCTCTAATCCCGGTTTGAATGATAGCTTTAGCACATTCATTGCAGGGGAATAGGTTGACATAAATGGTGCAACCCTTTAGGTCTCTTCCCCCTAAAGCATTAAGGATAGCATTGAATTCAGCATGGCAAACATATAAATATTTGCAATCTAATGTTCCTTCGTTTTTATTTCAAGTTAGCTTGCTTTCTGGGCAATAACGTGGCATTCCATTGTAACCAATGGAAACCACTTTATAATCTGGGCTAGCAATGCAAGCACCTACTTGACTAGATGGGTCTTTGCTTCTTAAAGCAGACATTGAGGCAAGTCCCATAAAGAACTCATCTCAAGAAATAATATCATGTGGTTTAGTTTTCATATACATATATTATAAAAGATATTAATTTATAATTAATAATATGAAGAGAATTGATAAAGTATTGTTAGCATCATTTGCTCCATTAACCATTTTTTCAACTTCAACTTTACTTACTAGTTGTAGTCAAGAGATTCATTACAATGTTTTCTTTAAGACAAAAGCAATGGCTACTGATATTTATGTTGTCGACGCTTCCACCTTACCAACCGATTTAGTTGTTACCCTTGAATCATTACAAGGGATTTTAGCTCAGGAAAAAGCTCAAATCTATATTTCACATTGTGATAAGAATGATCCAGAAGGTTTACGAGATGAATGATTTAATCCAAGCGTTCGTAAATATCCTGGAATCGTTATTCATGATGTTGATGAAACTAAGATTTGAGAATTTATTCTTCGTTATCAAAACAAATTTAATAATAAATATGTTTTATATACCAATGCTGTTGACAATAACAATGAAAGAGATTGAAACAAATCAATCAATTTAGCTACAACCATTGCTGGTGTGGAACACTACCTAATGATCAGCAAAGATTTGGAAGAAACAGCCCAAAGCCACGGTTTAACCTTAGGTGCTGATGCTAGCCAAATGCAAAGTCATGATGTTTTTAATCGCTATAAACATCGTTTAAATAATAAATTATTAATTAACCAAAGTCCTTATGATTTCCCATTACGTGATTATGCTATTGCTTCAAAAGCATTAACTATTTATCTAGATAATGAAACTGAAGATTTTAAAGACACTATCAACAATTGATTAGTTGATAATAGTGTTATGCTAGGTTGATGCATGAATGAATTAAATTTTGTTGCCGATCAATCAGCATTTAACTTACCAATTTTAGCTGCTGACCATTGTACGAACTTATCATTCTTTTCTCATTACACATTAAAAAACTTAAAGCAAAAATATCAACGTCCCGTTATTAAAGCTCAACCTAATAAGCATTATGTTGCTGTTGTAATGTCTGATGGTGATAACCTTCAGTGATTGCAAAAAGACTTTATCAATTCAATTAATTGATATAAAAAAACTGGTGGTTATCGAGGGCAATTTCCGGTAACTTGGACAATGAGCCCAGCTGCCTATGATCTAAATCATGCAGTCTTAGACTATCTATATGGTAATATGACACCTAATGACCAGTTTATAGCTGGCCCTAGCGGTTATGCTTATGCTAACATGGCACAATATAAAGATATCGAGTCATATGCAAAGATTACTGCTGATTACATGGCTAAATGTGATCTTAACTATGTTAATGTTTTAGATTACTATGATTGTGATTATCGTAAGTTTGAAGCATTAATGCAGCAAAAACAAGTTAAAGGTGCAGTATGATGCAATAAAGACCTTTATTTATCAGGCAAAGGAGCTGTTGATTGAATTAATGGTAAACCAATTGTTTCAATGCGTGAAGGTTTGTGATGGAATATTGACAAACCTGCAGAAAAGCTTGAATATAAATGAGACGCAGTAGCAGAACGTATTAAATCATATCCAAAAGACCCATCAATTATTGATGGATACACAATTGTTACCGCTAATGCTTGACAAACGGCTGGTAAGATGGGTGGAATAAAAGCATTAGTTGATGAATTTAGTCCAGATGATAATGTAGAATTTGTTACGGTTGATCAAATTCTTCAATTAATTACTGATAATGTTAAGCATGTTCATGCTGAGCCACAAGCTCATGCTCCTGTGCCGGTTCCTTAATTAATTTTTTGAATATATTCAATTTCACTTAGTTGCTGCTTTCTAGCTAACACTAAGTTTTTTATTTTAATGATTAAAAAACCTAAAGCTGGAATAATTCCGCTACAAATTAATCCACCTAATACTGACCAGTTAAAACTTGAACCACCAAATCCTAAAAATAAGTCATAACAAAATGTTACTACACAACTAACTAAAATAAAGACTGCTCAGAATAAAGATATTCCAGTAGTATCTTTATGTCTAATTGTTTTAATAAATTGTGGTCAATTAAATACTTCTCAAGTAATAGAAGCTAAAGCATTGATCACAATTAATCAAATTAAACTATGACCATTATTTTCTAATGGTGTTTTATAAATTAAACATAAGCTGGTAGTAATTGCAAAAGCAATTACAATGACAATTGCTATATATAACATTCAATATTGTTTTTGTTTTAATTGATTAGTTAATAATAGTTCAGTGGTATTGAACTTTTTACATAAATGAAGATTATAGATTTTAAAGCTAATGATAAAAGCCATAATAATTACATCAGTACTATTTAATAAGATGGCTGGAATTAAACTCCATTTAAAGACTAAAGCTTGACCACAAGCTTCATAACTATATAAATGGATTTGTTCATGATAGAATCCACTAGCTCAAATAATTCATAAAATACTTGTAATGATAAAAAAGATGTAAGTCGTTAAAGAAATACCAGAGGTATTTCTGGTCTTACATAATTTATATAATTGTGGGAATGAATAAAATAAGCTTAATCCTAATGATATTAAGCCCATGACTAAACCAATAATTGAATTAGTAGTTGGTGTCATAAAAAACTCCCTGTTTATTAACAAGGGAGCTTAAGTACTTTCCTACGGTGGCATTATCCACATCAGGTAATCGGTCGAAGTTTCAACTTCCTCTCAGCCTGTTAACACAAGCTCCCTTGTTGAGATATATTATATCTTAGATTGATTATTAAATAAAAAGAGCTTTTAGCTCTATTTTATTCAACCATGTGCCTTAAATTGTTGCATAACAAAGCTATTGAACTTTTCTTGCTTCTTATTGAACTTTTCTTGTCTTTTAATAAATTTAGTTAAAAGTTGTTCAATACGATCTAATCTTGATTTTTGTTTTTTCTTTTTAGGGAGTCTAGGAACTACAATATCTGGTTTAGCTAAAAGTAAAAGACTTTTATTGTCTTTGTATCTTGGATCATTTAATAAGTCTTGGACAGTTACTGCCATAACAATATAATGCTTTGTAATCCCATTATATGTTTGGAAAAATTCAATTTGTTTGATAAATAATCCACCCTTTAGGGTGCCTCCAAATATAGATTTGCCAAAAAAATATAAAAATTAAGAAATATTTTAATTTTTGTGTGTGTTTGGAATTAACTTTGTGCTTTTTAGTAATCATTAATTTTTTTATAATAAAAATATGAAAGCTAAATGATTATCAATTCCTTTATTGCTTCCTACTAGTATCGTAGGATTATTAACTACTAGTTGCAATAATTCTGTTCAGTCAAAACAAAATGTATATATTGTTCATACTTTTGCTGAACAAAGTGATGTTGATTGGGAAACTATACCCCAAGCACCAGTTAATATCTTTAAATGAACTGATAATGGACCAAAATATGAAACTTTTGCGCAAATGGTCTATGTCCAAGATCAGGGTTTTGCTATAAGAATGTTGAGTTATGAACCTGATCCTTTAGTAGATCCTTCTCCTGAGGGAAGAGATGTCTATAGAGATTCGTGTTTAGAAGCATATTTAAATTTTGGCCAAGAAAATAAATACTTAAATGTTGAAGTTAACTCTGTGGGTAGAAATTGTCAAGAGTTTGGTTTACCTTGATCAGCTGGTCAAGGAAGAACACCGATTGAACAACTTCCATGAAAATTTACTATTTTTGATTGTAAAAAAGAAGAGCAATATTGGTCTATCATTATTATTATCGCATTACGATGTGTTGATCATTGATATCCAGGGATAGTTATTACTCCTGGTTTTACTTTTACCGGTAACTTCTTTAAAATTTGTGGAACACCTGGGCAACATGAACATTATGGAATGTGGAATGATATGGATAATAAAGAGCACACCTTTCATGACCCAACCCAGTTTGGTAAATTTATTGTTGAATAAAAAAGAGCTTAATGCTCTTTTATTTAATTAATTTTCATAAAGCATTTAATACTTCAACCATGCTATAAGTATCAAGCTTACAGTATTCTAGCATTCCTTTGCGGGTTGTTTCTTGTTCTTTACCAGACATCTTAATCATTTTGGGAAACATAGCTAAAGCTTGGCCACCATTATGGACTAAAGGTAATTGGTGATAAGCTTCCTCCATATGCGGACAAATGGCTGGCATGACTTGTTTGATTGAATTAGAACCATTTTGCTTAATGCTATAGAAGCAACATTTTCTAAATGGGATTAATAAATCAACCATATGATCATGGATGTTCATTAAATGTTGTGCCATTTCTGGAAATCTTTCAGAAAGATGTTTTAATACCATCTTCTCAAATTGCATGTTATATGACATTGACATGGCATCTAATGGAATATCTTTGCATAGTTGTTTAGCAAGTTCGTATTCACAATCTAATGCTTTACCTAAAAATTCTTTGTGAATAACCTTACCATTAGGTTTTTCTTGAATATGTAAAGAATATTGGAAAGGTATTTGATTATAGCAACCAACACCATCAAATGGTGGGATGGCTTCCATCATTGTTTCAAAGTCTAAGTGATAGATGGGGAATTTTAGACTTTGAAAGAAATGACGGATGATATCTTTGTTAACATATGGTTTTTCATCTTTTGTTAAATGGGTTTTCATTTGGACCATTTGGTAAGGATTAATCTTTACACCAAATTCACTTAATCGTTCTTGATTAGCTAAGACTTGGTCATAGGTAATAATACCACTATTAATCATGACATGAGCTTTACTAGTTCACATACCACACAAATCTAAAACATTAGGTTGTGGTAAATCTTTATGACAGAATTCATAGAAGTCACAATCTTTGCAACGCCCATAGTTTGGTAATGTTGATAGTTTACGCATTGCTGCAACATTACTAGCAACTAATTCACATTCTTGTTCAAAGATAACTTGAATCTTATCTTTTTTCTTTAATTCTTCATGTAAAGCATTTAGTTGATAAGGTTTAAGCATTTGCTTTACATCAATATCACCTTGACGAATATAGTCAGGGTTAAGATGTAAGATATAACAGTTTTTAATTTCTAAACCACATAACTCTAAGACATATTTTTGAAAAGCTACATCGGGTGCATATTCTTTTAAATGTTCATATGGATCAGTTGATGCTTTTACTTCGTAAATATCATAACCATTACCATTTTTAGCAAGAATATCTACGGCACAAAATAAGTCTTCAAATTGAAATGAAGCTTCAGCAATATATTTGCTAGTTGGTAATAGTTTTTTAGTAACTGCTACTTGATTAGGAATGTTTACAATATCTGGATTATCTTTTACTTTAGCAGTATTTTTAAAGTATAAGTGAGCATAATTACCAACTAGCTTACCTTCATCAATACGTTTTTGGGCAATTTCATCAGTTGGTTTAGCTTGATTAGGATCATGTAATTGATAATAATAAGCTCTTGGACAATTACAAAATGTTACATAGTGTGATTTTGTGATCATATGTATATTATATGGTTCTGATAATTTGACAAGTGCATCTCTTAAATGCTGACCATATTTTGTTTTGGAAAAAATAACAGGATTTTCATCTAGTTCTTTTATTTTTTCTTCAAAAATTTTTTCTATTTTTCTATTCATTTTTATCCTCTTCAGCTATGATTTCACAAATTTGTTTAGATTTTGAAATATAGCTATGCTTTTTATTGAAAGACATATCAGTTTCCATCCTGTTATTTAAAATCTTGTATAGTTTTTCTATTACATAGAATCTGTTTGCTACTTCTTTGGCTTTTTCTATATTTGCTGGTGCGTCATTATAAATGGATTGAGTAACAAATTTTGATGGGGCAAAGAATAGTGAACCAACATCTAGATATCTTTGTTCATCACAACGGAAATTGAAATTATGTCTACCATATTTTCTCTTGTCATCTCCGTGATAAGTTTTTTGTGGCAATATCATATATGTTTTTTCTGGCAAAATTATAGAGAAATTGTCATCTAGTTTTATAGCTAAAAGCGGTCGACTACGTTGACCAATTAATTTTGCATCAGATATTTGTTTCAAATCAAAGATTTGTTCTAAATATTCTAATGGCACATGACAATAAAATATTTTTTTAATATTTCTCATAATTTGCTATATACTAATATCGAAAATGGTTTGGTAATAAAATCGTCCGCGGGATTTCCCCAAAAAATTACCAAAAGAGGAGTAATCCTCTTTTTTATTTTTTATCTCCTTGTTTTTTAATCATTTTTGCTATTGATGCATAATCAAATGCGTCATTAGTTAAAACAAATGGAATGCCATTATTTCTAATTATTGCTTTAATAAAGATATTAATTGCCGCAGATAAAGTTAATCCTAATTTCTTTAAGATCTTTTCTGCTTTTTCTTTATCTTCTTTATCAATTCTAATTGTTAAAGTTGTTGACATTATTAAATACCTCCTAATTTTACAATGTATTTACAATGTAATTACATTATAACACATTATTTTTATTTGATTAAATTATTTTTATGAAATAAAAAATAAGCAGATTGCTACTGCTTCTCATTGACTTACAATCTATCGTGGATACTATTGTTTAATTATGCCAATAATCTTGAGTCATCTAATTGCATCATTCATAAAAGTTTCATCTTGTTTATCATTCAAATCAAAATGAATAATTTGATCATCTTTAAAAGTATTGATTTTTTCAACGAGATAATATGAAGGCAATCTGTTGCTCCATTTTTTCTTATTTTTCATTAACTTGCATACAAAACACCTAGATGGAAAGTTAATTGATTTAAATGTGTAATTATTATCGTAACCGAGAGAGCCATCAGGTTTTTTAAACATCTTCACCCCACCACCTTTAGCAAAAACGATTGAATTATTTAAATAGTCAATTTTATAGATTTTTCACATAAAAGGTGCGTCTGGTTCACCATCGTTGCCATTAATAGAATCAAAATATATTTTATATATTGAATTGACTTTATGATCTAAATTAGCATTAATAGAACTAAAGATTGATTCTAAAGTTGCTATCTTATTATTGTAAAAATTCCGAATAATTTTCAAATTTATAATTTGAATGAAATTATATTTTATATGTATATTATCTTGTTCTGTTAGAGATTCTCCTCAGATTGATTTTATTTCATTATTAAGTTCTAGAGTTTCTCCATATAAATCTAAAAATAATTCTCTGTACTTATCTTTTAGCTTCCAAATTTTATATTTCAAATAAAAACATCGTGATCAGTAATAGATACCGAAAATGATTACCACAGATGAAATAATTAGGAAAATGCAATTAATAACATTTGTTGCATTTTGTAAGTGAATGTTCATACCTACCCCAATTTAATTATACTTTTAACCACTTCAGTCCTTAAGTAGAACTTAACCAATGATTTCCATCGGTTTTGTTTTTCTTATAGCTCTTAACCGGTTCTAAATGCTTAATACCAAAAGAAAAAAAGAGCTAGTTGCTCTCTATTTCCTTCATAACCCATGAACATTGCAATATGCATAAGCAAAGCGCAATTGTTCTTGGTCAGCTAATCTAAATCTAGCTAGTGGTTGGTCATGAGGTTTTAAATATTTAATTTGTCACCCTAAATTAGTTTCAATACCAATTCATTCAATGTAATGTTTTTCTTCCATTGGATGAACCTGTGATCCAATGGATACCATGATTTGATCATTACTAGTTTGGATCACAGGTACATGTTTTTCTTGTACTCCATCACTAGTGTTGGGAATCAACTCATGCATTGGTTGGTTACAACATATTGTTTCTACTCCGTTAGGAGTTGAGACAATAGTAATTACTTTATGACAAATATCACATTTATAAAATTTTAATTCCATACTTTACCTCTTTATATCTATCTAAATTATATTAATTTGCTATTTTATATAAAGATGTTTATTTAGATCCTATGTTTCATAATATAAGCTTTGCTTATCATGATTAATAAATTAATCATCATCGGTTCTATCAAGACATTAGTGCGAGCACTATGTAATAGGGCGAGCGGATGGTAATTATTCTATAATTATGGTGAGGTGAGGACATGAAAAAAAATGCTTTAAAATGCAGTTCAAAGGATGCTAAGGATAAAACTGAAGAATTCTTTTGCACAAGGGTTATGCCTGTTTTATATATAGATCAAGATTTGTTGAATGGAGTAATTAAAACGGCCAATAGTTTAGACAATAATCCAGTGAAATCTATTACTCAAACTGATATTATTAAATATGCAAAAAATTGATTTATTAATAAAAATTATAATTGGAATTGAATTATTGACCGTATCGGCGATGATAGGTTTCAATTAACTTTTGTATATTCCATATATAAATACTTTAATGAAAACGTGGACTTATATTTAAAATACATTCAAAAATCTCTAGAAGCAAGCAAATTATTAGATTATGCTAATTGAAATCCTATAAGAAATCAAGTACCACTTTATGAAAATAATCACGGAAGGGATGCAGCTGATTTAATAAAACTAAATAATCTTTTGTTTTTGTCTAACGATTTATTAAAAAGTTTAACATTAATTGAATATTTAGGTGATGGTTCTAAAAAACAAGGAGAATTTAATGGACCAGATTTTATTTTTAAAGACAATAACAAAACAATTGGTATTGAGCTAACTTACGGCGTAAAAAATCTTATTTTTGATCCCAAAATAACAGATGATAAAAAGTGAATAGAATCGTTATTAAAAAACACAAATTATATGAAAATGACTGAATCAATGGAAAGCTTTATTATTGAGATTAACCGTATTGTGGTTGAAAAAATAAAAAAATCAGAAAAATATAAAAAAACTGATAATTTAATTTTGCTTATTCAAGCACAGGAATATAGTTCATTAGGCCCTTTTAACCCAAATATTCAATGATATTGAAAAGTGTTCGCTGAAATTATTGTTAATAATAATTCAAACTACTTAAAAACTTTCAAAAAAATAATCATTGCGTAAAATTATTTTTTATCCTTAGTTTGTTTAATTCCAATTGAGATGTATTTATAAGTTTTTTTGAGCGGGAATACATAATCGACATCTCTTGTCAATATGTATTCGTGCCCACTATCACTAGGCATTCTAAATAACGTTAGCAAAATTGGTCTAACAAAATTTTCTAATATATATCAAAAATTAAATGCTAATTGTGTTGGCATATAAAATTTACTATCTAGCGGCTCAGTCATATTATGTTTAAAATAGTTAAATAACGGTCTATAATAATTAACTTTTTTTGTCAGCGGTTTTACATATTTACTGTTAAAGTTCAATATATTTCCTTTTATATTGATATCTTTGTTTTTCAAATCGTCTGAAAAATCATTTATATATGTTCCAAAATTTAAATTTTCTAAAAGTGTCTTAGTTTTTCCATCTTTAGATTTTCAAACATTATCAAAAATTGAAGCTAATTTTAAAATTAGATTTCTGCATTTATCAGTTAATAAATTGGAATTTATACACGATATGCAGTAATATGTTTCAGGATCAGAGTCTTTTATTTGGTTTTCAATGAGGAATTTAATTTCATCCCTGCAAATGTCGATAGTGATTAGATCTTTTTTCATATCAATTAACAAATCTGACAAATTTTTCAAAAATTTTCAAAAATATCTAACATTATCATTTACCTTTGTTAAATATTTATTGAAGTTCCAATATAAATGAACAATGTCATCTAGTTCTGCATTAAACAATTCTTTAAAGTATTCTTTTGCCTCTTTTTCGCTAACGTGTTTTCATTTATACATAACATAAATATTATATATTTAAAATCAATAAGTGCTATAATAATAACATAATTATGAAATGAGAAGAATTGGTTAAAGATCTTAGAGATAAGTTATTATTATCTCAAGAAGAAATGGCTGATAAACTAGGTGTAGCATTTTCTACTGTTAATAGATATGAAAATGGACACTTTGAACCAACCATTAAAATAAAAAGAAAAATCAAATCATTAGCTATCGCTAATGGTATTGATTGAGACAAGTATGATAACTAATTGTTTTGCGAGCCAACTGAAAGGCGAGCCGAATTTGTTTTAGATTACTTCTTTACTATGGTTCATCCATGTTGTGATAATTGGCTATATAGATAATTAGCAAATGGTTCAACGTTAGTTTGACCATTTTTTATTATGATTTGACCGTTTTTGGCTAGGAATTGTGGGGTAAGTAAGTAATTTGAGCCGCAGTCACTAGTATTAGCAATAATATTAGTTAGATCAAAGGCTTGTAATTTACCGCATCGTGAAAACATTGCCTCATCTTTAGCATCATATTGTGGTGGAAAGACTACCGTTTCTAGGTTGTCTAGATAATAGAAGTTAGTACCATATCGGTTTATGGTACAACCTTCTTCAAAATCTATTTTTTTAATAACAGCTGGACCATCATAGTCTTTAGTTGTAATATCATAAGTAAAAGAATGGTTTACCATACCTACTACATCATTAGGGATAGTTAAAGTGTTATATCCTTCTAGTTGGTGTTTTCTTTGATGCCCTTCTTTAAAACCTTGAAGGATATGATCTGAATCAATATCTAAATAATCTTTAGGGATGGATTTATATCCATCACCTTTAGAACAACCAACAATACTTATAGGTATAAGTGTTATTGATAGTGGAATTAAGATATTTATATACTTTTTCATATTTGTATAAATTATATGGATTTTAATTTTTATATAAAAAGAAGGCTATCAACCTTCTTCCTCTTCATCGCGTTGTCGTTCTTCTTCTTCCCGTTCACGCTCTTCTTCTTCCCGTTCGCGTTCTTCCTCTTCTTCGCGTTGTCTTTCTTCTTCCTCCTCTTGACGACGACGTTCTTCCTCTTCGTCGTCATCATCGTCTTCTTCCTCCTCTTCCTCTTCGCGTAGGCGTTCTTCTTCATCTATGTCATTATTAGATCATAGATCATCTTCTGGCGGTCAATTTAAGTCTAGTTTCATAAAATAATTATATAAATATCTTTATTTATATAGATTTTGGGATTTGTATAATTAGGGTATGAAATACTCTAAAGAAAAACTCGAATATGTTAGGGAATATTTAATTAGTTACAAGACAAAGATTCAGCTGTCAAATAATTCATCTCTTTTGGACAATGCTCGTTTGTTTGAAAATTTTGCAGCAAAGGTGTTGGAAATAATTTTTTCTAAAAAATTTATTAATTTAAACGAACAGCAAAATAATTTTCCTGGATTAGATATTGTATCAATTGACAATGAAATTTATGCACAGGTTTCATCACAAAAGGATATAAGAAGAAAAATTATTAGCACAATTAATTTAATCTCAAAATCCGACTTTTTTGCAAATAGAGAACAAATATTAAAAAATTTAGTTGTTGTATCTCTAAATGACTTGGATAAGACGAATAAAAAGATTTTTCGTATTAATGGAAAATTATTTGAACTAAATAAAAATTTATTTACAATTAACAGCATAATTACCAAATGTTCCGCTGATTGGGATTTCCTAAATCATTTGTTTGATTTGTGCCAAAATGATAGCAAAAATCTAGATAATTGAAAAAAATTTCAATATGCATTAGAATTAAGCAAAAGTAAACTACTAGACGTAACTGACAAGATTAATAATGAATACAGCATTGATCGTTCTACCGAAATTTCTGAATTAGAAAAGAAAAATTTTAAAAACCTGCTAATTTATGGCTCAGCAGGTGTTGGTAAAACAGCTTTTGCAAAATCATTCTTGCTGAAAAAACAATTTTATCTTTTTATTAGAGCAGAAAAACTAGTTATAGCAAAAAATCTGGATGAGATGTTGGATTTTAACATTAAAGAATTGTTAGAAAATTATAATTTCGAAGATGACATTTATATTTTTGTTGATTCAATCGAATCTATTTCAGAATCGAATTTTAAATTTAATTTACTATTGGATTTATTTTATGTAACACAAAAATTTAACCGCGTCCATATACTTTTATCATGCAGAACTTTTGATAAAATTAATTTTATTAAGTTGATATCTAATAGAAAATTATCATTAGAAGAACTAGAAATCAAACAATTAAGCAGCGGCCAAATGATGCCTATTTGCAAAAAATTTAAACTTGTCGATCAAATAATTACTAGTAATAAACTGCCTTCAGCAATAAAACATTTATTAAACGTTCCGTTCTATTTAAATCAAATTGTAACGCATGTTAACAGCATAGATGAAATTAATAATATCGATAAACTTCAAAATTTATTTTGAAAAAATATCATTTGTCTAAACGATATCGATTGTGAAAAAATAATAAGGAAAATAGTTATAGAAAAATCAAAAAAATTAAGAGTTGCTGTTGACTCAACAAAATTTAATCAAAAAGCAATTAAAAAACTATTGTCGGCGGGTATAATAATTCATCCTACAGACAATGAAAAAGAGGTTACCTTAAGGTACGATATTTTTGGTGACATTTGTGGAGAACAAATATTTGATGAACTATTTAGAAATTGTGATGGTAATTACGCTCATTTCATTTCGACTGTTTCTAAAATTTTTGGGAATAGCGTTTATAGAAGATACCAAATTTGGGTTGAATTCAAATTATTTAAATCTGACAAAAGCGATAAATTCATTTTTGATACAATTTTTCTGAACAATATTAACGAATTTTGACGCAAACAAACGATTATTGGAATTATAAGATCTAATTTTTCCGATGTTTTCTTCCAAAATTATGCATACGAAATTGTTGATGATACCAAAATATTTAATCAATTCATCGATTTAACAAATTTATCCGGATTTACAATAAACAAATTTGAAACCACGACAAATATCAAATTAATCCCCATAGGACGTGGCCGTTTCAACCTGATCAAAATCATTTGCTCAGACCAGGAATTGTTTAACAACGAGGATTATTTATATAGGTTAATTTTTTTGGTGTCAGATTTTTTAAATAGTAAAACTGATAATAACGATGAAAAAAAATATGTTAAGGAAGTTACTTGGCAAATTATAAAAATATTGTTAAGTGATAATTATACACAACAAAAATTAGATAGTTTACTCTTGCTTTTATCTCGTTTATATAATTCAATTGAAAATGAAAACGATTTGGAGAAAATAACTCAATTTTTAAATGATCAAGCAAAGATTTATTTAAAAAACGATGAGAATAATTTTTTTTCAGAAAAAATTATCATGTTTACTCTTAATAAGAAATTTATAACATTAATTAAAAAATGTTCAAAATCATTGCTGAATATAATGAATTCATTTTTTATTGTTGATGATAAAGCAAAGCAAGATATTACACTAGGGTTTAGAAATATTTATTCTCAAAATTGCCACTTGTTAAATTTTGACTATAGCAACAAATTTAAAATTCAAGTATTTGAATTTTTACTCTTATTTAGCTATTTTAATTTTCACGAATTCTTAAGATGAATTATTGATACATTTAATACATTGGTGGATAAAGTGCCAGATAAAGAAACCAATTTATCAATTTATGAATTAAAAGTAGGTAATGTAATTAGGAAATACTATGGCAATAAAAACATGTGAACTTGAGAGCAATATAGCAATTTATCACTGCCGGCCTTTATAGTATTTGGAATTAGAAATTTATGTTATGCTGCAAAACAAATTATGCTTAACATTAACAATGATAATTTAAGTAATTTCTTTAACGAAATCAAGAATGAAATCTTATTGAGGTCAAATAACATTTCGCTCTTTATTTTAATTTTATTTTTATCCGTTAATTTTAAACAAAATAATATTGACTGTATAGAATTAATAAGCAACCCCGATTTATGCAGTCATGATAACGAAAGAATATTATTAAAGAAAATATTGCCCATAGGTGTCACAGATCGATTATTCTATGATGATCGAAAAGAAACTCTTTTAATTTACACACTAAATTTATGAAATAGGTCTGAACAATACCACAAAAAGTTATGTAAGTTGTTTGACTCTTATTTATATAAGAATATTGGCGGAGGGCCAGAATCGTACGGAAGACTATGAAACGTTAGGAAAATGGATTTTAGGCAATATAAAATGCATCATACTGACGGATTGATTACTTTTGATATTCAGCCAACAAAGGAGATGAGCCTTGAAATCGAAAGGATTAAAAAAGAAACAAAACAAATAATTCCATTAGATGTTAATATCATCGATAATCTTATTGCAGATATTGAAGCAAATGATTATTCATTAAATAAAACATTGGACACATTAAAGGAACAATATAATCTATTAACAATTCATCAAGATAACCCATTAATTGGACAATATATTACAAAATTTGTTAAATTATTATCAATAATTTTAAATTTGAAACAGATTAATAAAGATGAACGAACAGATATATGTAATTATTGAATTAATATATACAACACAGCGCTTAGAACAAATCAATCATGCTTATTTGGTTGAACGCCAGATATCCTTTTTAATCAATTAGATAACGATATACAAAATAATGAAGTGGCAGAAAAAATTTATGACATTATGATTTCTATTTTAACAAACGTTAAAAATAGGAATTGAAATAATATAATCCATGCGCACTGAAATTCAATCAAAATGTTTTTGAATAAAAACAAAAAACACGCGTTGATTATTACAAAACATTTTGCTGATTTGCTTTTAAAAGACAATATTGATTTTTACGAATCCATAATTCTTATTAACATCGGATTTGATTTAAAAGATAAAAAGTACTATAATTTTTTGTTAAATTTTATAAATAAATTTGTGGATAGTATAAAAATGAAACATACAGATGTCGATTACCAGCTTTATTTTATTGTTATCAACGAATTAAAATTATTCATAAAGAAACATATTTTTGATAAAAATTATCAAAATGAATGCTTATCATTGTTCTGAAATAGTTATGATTTTTCTGAAAATGATAAACTTATAATAGATTTTTATAACGAAATATTTAGTATCTTAACACTCCAATTCTTTGATAATTGTTGTAACGGCAAAAACAATTCACAAATTAAAAAAATATTTCAGCTTTTAGAAAACAAAATTTCAAATGCGCCAATAAATTTAAAAACTAAATTTTATAAAATTTTAA
Source organism: Mycoplasmoidaceae bacterium (assembly GCA_024427105.1). The sequence goes on from JAKSVR010000001.1 coordinate 47,637, forward strand.
CTTTTTCAATAACAAACGAAATGCAATCAACCATTCCTTGGCGCAACTTTAAACCACATTTTGAATATTCTGATAAACAAATTATTAACTCCCAATTTAACAAGTTTGGTATATACAATCCAGTAGAAGTATTAAAAACAATCAATGCATTTGGTTTTGCCAATTTATCTCCAGAAATTTTAGTTCCGATCGAAAATATATTTATAAAAAGCCAAAAGATTGACAGCATATGAAACACTTCTGATAAAAAATATTTACTTGATTTTATAACACAAGCATATATAACTCATAGTTCTGAAATTAGAGATGACAACAAATTAAGAAACAGTTTTATAAATATTTTAGATAATTTATCAGAACACGGGTCCTCAATTGCGTGTGCAATATTAAATGAATTTTTAATACATTAATATTCATGAATATTAATGCATGCAACATACACTTATATGCTATAATTTTGATATAGATAGGAATTAATATGGCAAAAGGTGTTATTTATTTAATGTCTAACCAATCTCTTGAAGGAATTGTAAAGATTGGTAAGACTAGAATTGATGAATTTGAATCTAGAATGCGAGGCCTTGAAAGGGACGGATATCGAGTTCAAAAAATGAAAAGGGAATTTGCTATCATAGTTGATAATTATGATGAAATTGAAAAATTGTTACATGACATTTTTGAAAAAAGTTGTATAGATGATAGTGAATTATTTGCTTTAGATAAAGAATTGGCAATTCAATTGCTTTCTTCGTTAAAGGGTGAAATAATTTATCCAAAAGAAAAACAACAAACAATTTTTGAAAAAGCAACGACAGCTGTTGAAGAAAAAAGATTGTATGATGAACAATATCATTTTAATCGTATGGGGGAAAAAATAAAATTAGTATATTTAACGCTAAAGGAAACAATAAAATCTATTTTCCCGGATATGGATATGAAGTTTAATAAACTTTATTTATCTTTTACTAAAAACGGAAAGAATGTATGTGATATTGAAACAAAGAAGAATTGTTTAAAATTATTTATTTGTATTAGAAATTCACAAATTAGCGATCCTAACAAATTGTGCAAAAACATGAACGGGACCGGCCATCATGGTAATGGCGATTGGATGGTTGAAATTACGGATGATTCAAAACTTCAATATATTCCTGATTTAATAAGACAATCATATGACAGGAAATAAATTATGAAATGAGAACAATTAGTAAAAGATTTAAGATCTAGGCTTTTACTATCTCAAGAAGAGATGGCAAAAGAATTGGGTGTAGCTTTTTGCACACTTAATAGATATGAAAATGGTCATTTTGAACCAACATTCAAAATTCAAAGAAAATTAAAACAATTAGCTATAGCTAATGGAATTAGTTGAGACAAGTATGCGAAGGGGTTAAAGTAATTATGAAACATACAGCCTTAACGAGAACGAAAAATAATTTATTGAGCGGCAATTTGCTATCCGATGAACACTACACACGTTATGAAGAAATAGCTAAAGAACTACAACTTTATAGAAAGCAAATAGAGGGGAAAAGGATATTATGTCCGTGTGACTGGGATGTCTCTGGCAGCGGCGCATGCACTAAAACATATATTACAAAAAATCATAATGGTAAGATAGAACTTTGAGAGACAACAGATTTTTATTTTAAGAAAAATATTGACTGGCAGTTAACAAACAAAAATACAATTAAGAAAGTTCAATCATTTAAAGAAGCTCCTTTATGTAATTTTTGAAAATATTTGATAAATCAAATGCTAAGTGGTTGAAAAATTAAATCTGTCACTTTTGCAGGATACAACCCATCTACAAAAAAAGGAATTCCATTCCAAGATCACGATTATTCTAAATATGATTTAGTCATTACTAATCCTCCGTTTTCATGCATGGAAGAATTAATATCGTTGTTGCTAAAAAATCATACCAAATTTCTAATTATTGGCGATTTATTAAAAATGTCAAAGAAAAATTTAGGCAAATTATTTGTCGAAAACAAATTTTGACTAGGTTATACTGCGCCTCATAAATTTCTAATGCCATATTTAACACATGAGGAATATGAGGCTGATAAAAAAAAGTCAAAGGAAAAACAAATATATAAGAATGTAAAATGAGATGATTCAATCTATTTTGGGAGACGAAAAGGGTGTTATGTTAAGAGCTTTGGTAGCACTGTTTGATATACTAATTTAGATGTTTCATACAGAAGAGATCATTTGGTGTTATCAAAAAAATATAAAGGTCACGAAAGAAAATATAAATTTTCTTCGAACTTAGAAAATGTATTGCTATGCAGAAAAGTAAAAGATATACCATCCGATTATGATGGTGTCATGTATGTGCCGTTGTCTTTTGCACAGGTTTTTTCACCTGAACAATTCAAAATACTAAGTATCTCGACATATTTTAAAAATGGCTGAAACAAGTCGTGTGATATAAAAGACGAAAAGGGTAAAAGAATTATGATGGGATTTATCATAAAAAATTTGCATCCAGCAAAAGAATTGTCTGATGAAGAGGAGGATAAATTATGATAAGTAAAGAGATAAAAAAGGTAAAAATAAAAGATTTATTAGACAACGATGTCTACAATACAAATGTTGATATTCAGAGAGACTACATTTATAGAAATGGCGATCTTTCGGTCAAGGTTATTGATTCAATAATGAACAACATCAATATCGCAACAATAACATGTTGAGACAATGACGATGGAACATATGATGTCATAGATGGGAAACAAAGATTAACATCTATTAGACAATTTTATGATAATCAATTTAGTTGAAACGGCATACAAAGGTCATCATTTACTGAAGACCAATACAATTTATTTATAAATTCTGAAGTTTGTATTGCCATACAAAAAGGAACGTTCGAAGATAAAGTAAAATGTTACATTCAAATTAATAATGGAATGGAATTAACTGATTTTGAAAAATTATATGCTTTGTTCCATGGAGAGTACTTGAAAGGAATGAAAAACTTTTCGGATGATGAAAACTTGTGCAAATGCTTCGGGCCATATAAGAGGGGCAACAATTGCATGTTAATAATGAATTTATTGAGAGGCAATAAGTCATATCATGACTTTCTTTATGAAAAGAGAAATATGTCATTTAATGAAGAATTAACAAGATTGAATCCACTATTTGAGACAACAGTTGATATTTTTGAGGAATACGATCAGGACATGCCACTATTAACATACATTGTTAGTCGCTATTGAAATAAACGAAAAGAATGGAAAAAGAACAAAGCTAAAATTTGTGAGATGTTGGATTCACATTGAAGAAATAAAGACAAAAAATATTCCAACGTTTCTTTGTATGTTTATTACACACAGTTATTAAATGTTTGAAATAAAACCGACCTGGACCCAAGAAGATTTTTTACTCCAGAACAAAAAATTGATCTGTTTAGATTAAAAAAGTTTGGTAAAGATACACCAAGAGATTTAACAATTGATGAATATGAAGCTGACCATATAAAAGAATGAGCTTCAGGCGGAAAAACAGAGATAAAGAATGGTCAACTTTTAACAAACGAGCAGCACAAGAAGAAAACAATTGAATATTTAAAAAAGAATAAAATAGTTGTTCGTGAGTAACCAAATCTTACTTTTATATAATCGGATGATCTTGCCTGATATTTTGCACATGTTGATCATGTGTAGAGACAGGATGATCAATATAGTAATAAATACGATCATACATTACTTTTAAATGAGCTAATGTATATCGTTTTTCTTTAAATGATCTTAAACAACTTAATAATTCAGAACTACCAACAACATATTTAGAACTTATGTTCTCTGTGTTGTTTTTTGTAAAAACAACCACATTAAAGAATTTACCTTTATCATATTCTTTAGTATGTACTCTAACAGCTTTAACATGAACATAGTTCTGTTTGACAGGATTATAGTGTTGGTGTTTGTGGAGATACTTATAACCCATGATCTGAGTTCAATCATTATCTTCATCTTTACCATAAATATTACCAGCTCAGTTTTTAGTTTCAACTACAAACACACCAGCAGGAGCAAAAACAATATGATCAATTTGTGTTGTTCTATTACCATAAGGTAATATCACATCATTAATTAAATATCCACCAACTTCATTAACATATTGCTGTAATATATTAGCAATAAAGGCTTCACCACGATCACCTTTAGCCTTTGGCGAAGCTAATCTTGCCAAAAAAGCAACTAGGACAATAAAAGCTATTATCCCAAATACTATTCCAATAATTGCACCAGTACTCATAAGTTAATTATACAAAGTATAAAATCTATATAAATATCTTCTGACACACTATGTTAGACAATTTAAAAATAATATATAGATACTCACCGTATAAACTTTGTTAGAACTTATGTCCATTAATTTCATTGACATCAAATATTTACTAAAAATGATTATTCATTTTCTTCATCATCATTATCAAAGGTTATATATGATTTAATGGGTTTATCGTTGTAATAAAAATAGTCGGGTCCAGATGCAGTTTTATATTTACCATTCTCAATCTCAGTTAATAACGATGAAAGAGATTTAAATTTTTTTCCGGATGATAGGAGAGTTACTGTTTCTCTGTCATCATCAAGAGTACAAACAATACCTGTCTTGTGTTTTCTTGCCTTGTAATATACTAATTCAGCCCCTGCTGGTATTTTAGTGTTTAGAAATGAGAAGGGCATAGCTTTCTCTCTCTTTTCAACAATATTCTCAGAAAATTTAGATTTAGGGAAAGGGTATAATTCAATTAATTTCTCTATCAATTCATTTGATCTTTTTTCAATTTCATCGAATTCCCATTTTTCTTCTTTGATTATTTGCCTATTAATTGCAAGATGGTTTTTATCTTCTAAAAAGATTTTCTTATATTCGAATGGATTATTACTTAAAGATGAGTTATGTGAAACATAAACCAAAGTTAAATTTCCAATACGATTGACATATTGATTATATTTGTCATCAAGATTATCGCCATTAAATCTAGAAAGTCAAGTTTCTTTATCTGTTTTATTTGGTGTTTGTGGCAAAACGTGTTCAATAGAATATTCGTTTTTGTTTAGTGATCCGCTCCTATTTTCGAGCTTCCATAGGAATGTAGACAAAGCTTGTTTGGTCTCATAAGCGTTTCTTGTTTTCATTTCCTCACGGATTGTTGCATCATCAGGGAATTTATTTGTGCTGTCACGACTATCTCTAAATCAACACGACGTAAAATCAGCAAATGTTTCTGGTCAATTACTAGTCGATTTGTCATGATTAATATATGTATTAAGCAGATTAATTAAGAAAGATGAGTCTTTTTGTGTTCTTCCGAGGAACGATCTTCTAATCAAATATGAGTTAATGTTTCCAATAGTTGTTTTAATATTTTTTGTTATTGGCGACTCCTGTTTTTTATCTTTATATATATCTAATAAACAAAACAACAAAGGGTAAGCTGAATCAGTTGGGAAGTCAATAAAATCACTTAATTCATTTTTAAAGTCATCATTAGGTAATTCAGCTTTGCCAAAGACCATTTTCCCGTATTCTGAAAATTGATAAATTTTTTGAAAAATATTTTGCAAACCCTCTGGGGTCTCGGCATTTGCTTGGGTTTTGAATCACGATTTAAAGCTTTCATAAATTTTCTTGTTATCGTTAGTTAACTTAATAAATGTTTGTGAAATAATAAATCATTTAAAAAAGTTTTTAGCAAGTTTTGGGTCACAATTTATATTTTTTTCAATATTAATTCAATATTTTTCGTAAAACTTGGTTTGAGTTTCTTCGTTCAAATTCATTAATAAAAAGTTTCTTATTAAATCTTGAGCAGTCAAATCTACCCCAGTAGAGTTGATTGTTTCAAAAACTTCTTGTGGGTTTTTAATAATTTCTGGATCAATTGGGCAGAATAAGATGTTAAATCGGTAAATTGCATCAACTATGTCATTAATTGTGCTTCCGTGTTTGATGATATCATCAATTTCTTCTTTTAATAAATTGTAAGCAGCATAAACTTTTGATCTTTTTTTATCCTCAACAGTTAATGGCATTTCATCTAATATTTTTTGATATACACCGTCATCAGATATTTGAGGTTTTAATCTATATTTTGTGGCTTCAGTTTTTTGAAATTTATTAATAGTATTTTTCAATAAACTGATTCTTTTCATCACCTTCCATTAAACTTTTTAAAATATTTAAGCAAATAAATACGGTTGTTATACGTTGCTGACCATCGATTATTTGAAATTCACTTATTCCCATTGGTGATTGCTTTGTACAGTTATAAATAACGATACCAAAAAAATGTTTTTCATTATTATGCAAAAGTTTACGTATATCTTCTGTAAACCTTAAAATTTGTTGCCTTCCTCACGCATAATTTCTTTGAAATATTGGAATATAGAATAGCCTTTGTGTTTGACTAAGAAAATCTAATATGCTGCCAATTTCTGGTTGTGTTCTGCTCATAAAAACTCCTTTTTATATTATATGAAAATAAATATTTATATAAATAAGTCGCACGGCTCACTACTGTTCGCCTTTCATCCCCTTATAAAACTCTACTACCTTATCATCAACCTTTATCTGATCAATAGTTAAAGGTTTAGTCAAGAACAAGTTATCTATTGATCTTGTTCTAGACAAAGCTACATAAACTAATCCAGAAGTTAGCTTATTTTTATCCACACTAGGATCAAAGACAACATTATTAAATGTTTTACCTTGTGCTTTATGAATAGTTAAAGCATAAGCTAACTTAATTGGATATTGTTTAAATAGACCAAGATATTCATCTTGGACAATCATATTCAAGACTAAGTGCGGAGCTTTGTTAATTCTATGAGCAAGATTATATTTATGTAATCGTACTAACTTATTCGTACGATATACCTTACAGACTACTTCTTCTGGTGATTCACATTTAACTACTATTCCTAAATCACCATTAACAAATCTCCGTCCCTTATCTTTGACTAACTTATCATTTTTAATAAACATAATTTGCGCATTAGGTTTAATGCTTAAACATAAACTGCCTGGTAAGTCATTATTATTTAATTTATGATGTTTTATAGCATCTCTTATCTCATTATCATAATAAGCAGGAATATTTAATGCCTTACCATACAATTTATTTAAACATGCTAAGTTAGTCTTATCCACTAAACGATTAGTGGCATACAATCTAATCGTGTTAGTGATTTTATTAGTCGGAATAACCCTCCGATTAAAATAATCTAAAACTATATCTAAATCTTTCCCGAATCTTAAATTATTTAACATCTGTAAATATTCTTGATCATTAACTACTCGCATACTAGTATCTAAGTTAAGAACCTGAAAGTTAAATTTTTTTCAACTTTCATGCTCAAAACAATAACAAGTAGATGTTAAATACTTTCTTGCTAAGATTCTTAATTCAGCTTTAGTCATAATTGGTGGTAACTGACAAAAGTCACCACTAACGATTAACTGTATTGGTACTTTACGATATTTATTAGATTTTTTAATAATCTTAGCAATATAAGCAAAGTAATCGATTCTTACCATACTGATTTCATCAATAATGATGACATCAAACTTACTAAAGTAAGTTCGAGATAATCACCATGGTGGTAACTTATATGGCGATATCACACTAGTTATCTCCAATTCAGGAAATCTAAAACAAGTATGAATTGTACCAATTACATCATTTGGTTTATCTTGAACCAAATTATTAACCGCATTAGCAGTAAAACAACACTTTAAGACTTTCTTATCTTGACAATAATACTTCGTGTAATAATCAAGCAAGAAAGTCTTACCAGTACCAGCTAGACCATCTAAAAAAACATTTGCACCAGAGGTTAACACCTCTAGTGCTTGTTGTTGTGATTTAGACAGTTTAATATCCATATAACCATTATAAATTAAGCATTTAGAACCGGTTCAGAGGCATAGAAATAAAAAAGACAGAAAAAACCCTGTCTTTTTAATTATTTTAGTTCTGAAGTGGTTCAATTAAGTTTATTCTGTATATCAGTAATATGATTTTTCTGGCTGGGGGTCACTAGTAAATCCAGTGCATGTGCAACCCTCAAACATCCACAAAACATCATCATCAGTCAAAAGAGTTGGACAAGTGAAGATAAAGTTTTCATCTTCTATTTTTGTGTCTTCTTGCCTAATTTTTAAAGAAGCGCATCCTCTAAACATTGCAAAATAACATCCTGCAGCAATGATAGTAGCAGGAAGTTCTGGGGCCATAGTTAATGAAGCACAATCATAAAACATAAATTGATAACAATATGGAGCAAGGTCCATTGCTCAAAGCTCTGGTGGTTGCGTTAGAGACCAACAACCTGAAAACATAAATTGATAACAACCTTGAGCGAGTATTGTTGCCGTAAGTTCTGGTGGTTGTGTTAGAGACCCACAACCCATGAACATACCTGCATAACAAAATTTTGTTAATTCATCAGATGGTAAAATTAAATCGGCTGCTGAAGAAATTCCGGATTGACAAAATAAAGAATCAAAACAACCTTCTGAAGGTATTTCAATTAAAGATTCAAAATTTTCTGATAGCAAAGACATAATATTCCCAGACACTGTCCCGCATGGACCTTCATCATCACTAGTAAACACAAGAGAAAATTCATATTCTCAACTAAAACTATAGTAATTAAAACCTTTTGGGTTATCACCATAGAATTTTATTGTATCGCCACTATTTAATAATATCTTTTCGCCATATTCTCCAGAAACCATAGGCATTGTATAATCTGCTCATTCATCATTATTTTTAGAATAATGGAGATTTGGTATAACTTCTGGGGTAATATAATATCCAGAACAATAAACACTAAAATTACAATTTTTAGTTGCAGTGAATGTTAATGGATTAGTTGCAGGACTTGCTTGTTCTACAATTAAATTACAATCGTCAGTATATCCTCCATCATGAGTAGTAATAGTAAGAGTTGTTGAACCTTCTTTTAATGGAGTTATTGTTCCATCTTCAGCAACAGTTGCTATTGTGGGATCATTAACCGTTCATGTAATTGCTTTATCGGCTGCATTATCAGGTGAAATAGCATATTTTGCTTTTTTATGTATGGTTTCACCTAAATAAGATTTAATTGTTGGTTGTTCAATGTTAACGCCAGTAACATGAACAGCATCATTCTTTTTACACCCAACCATACTAACCATCGGCATAGATGATGCTACTAATATGCTAGGTATTAGAAGATGTATCTTTCTCATGTATAAAACCTCTTATTTTTATTATAAATAATAAAATATCTAAAAAACAATTAGCACCAGAGGTTAACACCTCTAGTGCTTGTTGTTGGGATGGGGATAGATTAGGCATATGCAGTTATATTGCTAGAGGGGCCAAGATTAACAAAACCAAACTGAACAAGTTCTGTTATCTCGGATGAATCAATAAAAATCAATTCAATTTCAATTTTTGAGGTTTTTGTCAAACTATCTTGGTACATAGCAATACAATCATACATGACTTCGTTATAACAATAGGTGTCTTCTTTATCAGGAATTTCACTTTCAGGATCGAAAGAAAGTTTTCGACCATCACACACATAATTTAATATTTCCACATTCACATCAACAGGGATATATTGATGATTAATCCATGATAATTCACCATAATGATAATAGTTTAAATCACCCTTTGTGCACGATAAATCGATATTTAATTTATATATTGCTGTTTCATCAATAAAAAATTCTTGTGATTCCAACACGGGGTAAGGAGTGGGTTCTACTTCATACTGTGTGAAGTCCAATTCCTTCACTTCTGGTTCAAATCAATAGTAAGATTTACCTTCTTCTGGTGTTTCATCAAAACCAAAGCACTTACAACCGCCGAACATATCGTCTACAGCATATCAAGGCAAGTCAGTTGGACATGTAAAGATAAAACCATCATCGACTGTTTTGGTGTCTTGCTGTTTGATTGATAAAGAAGTACAATCATAAAACATTCAATCATAGCATGATGGTGCAAGCGTTTCTGCCGGAAGAGTTGGTGTTGTTGTTAGAGAAGCACAATGCTCAAACATAAATTCATAACAACAGTCATCAAGAGTTGTTGCAGGAAGCTCCTTAGGGGAATGAGTTAACAGATTACATCGCAAAAACATACTATCATAACAATGAGGTTCTAATTGACTGGCAGGTAAAATTAACTCAGATGCATTAATTATTGATGAATTGTAAAACAATCTATAAAAACAACCAGGACACGGAATTTCATCTAAATCATCAAAATCAGGTGATAATAATGACATAATATTCCCTGAAATATTGCCTGTAATATAAAAATAAAAACTGTAATATGAATATTTTGCACTACTTTCAACATAATTAAATCCATCAGAATTATCACCACGCAATCTAATTTTTTGGCCAGATTCAAGTTCTATTTGTGGATAAGTTAACAAATCATATTCCTCCCATTCTCCATTATCAATCGAATATTCTAAATTAGGTGTTTCTCATTCAACTTCATATTCCATATGTTCAACAGCGAAGTAACCATCACTAGTAGCAGTAAATGTTAATGGTTCCTCAGTTTGATCTATATATCAGTAGTAGGATTTTCCTGGCTGTGGATTGCCTTTAAATTCACTTTCTGAACTAATGTAATTAAACATACCTGATACTGCACCTTCTGGATACTCGTTTGGACAAGTAAAGATAAAACCTTCATCCTCTATTTTTGTATCTTGTTGTTTAATTTTTAAAGCTGAACAATAAAAAAACATATTTTTATAACAACGCTCAGCAAGTGTTGGAGCAGGAAGGTCAGGCACTTCGGTTAAAGAAGAACAATAAGCAAACATATACATATAGCAACCCTCAGCAAGTGTTGTAGCAGGAAGGCCAGGCACTTCGGTTAAAGAAGAACAATAAGCAAACATATTACCATAACATCAATCTGTAACTGTTTTTGCAGGAAGCTCAGGTGCTTTTATTAATGAAGTACAATCAAAAAACATTTGGCCATAACAACTATCAGCAAGTGTAGTTGCTGGTAAGTCTGGGGCAGTAGTTAAAGCGGTACAATCATAAAACATAGCACTATAACAACTAGGCTTTAGTTCAGAATAGTTGATCATACTATCAACATTACCCGAAGCCTTGATTTTACCATCAGTACTTGTAGTAAAACTTAAATGTCCACCAGTAGGGACTGATAAATGATCTTTAGTATTTCTTACATATAATTTTTCATTGTCGTGTAATTCAATAGGAGTATTTTTATCTCAATTAATTCAACTATCTTCATCGTCTGGTGTGTATGTTGTCTCAATATCTATATCTAGCGATTCAGTATTTGTTGCATATCCAATTGTTGGATTTGGATCACTAGTTGTTCCATCTTTTTCAAAACATAATGGTTCAGGTTCTAGAATTGTTAAAATACATTGATCACTTATATCTGTATTTTCTATTTTAACTGTTATGGTTGTATCACCAACAGCTTTTGGTGTAATTCAACCATTATTATCAATAGTAGCAATATCTGTGTTACTTGATTCTCAAGTAACATTAATTGCTTCTACAGAATTTGCAGGAGTAATTTCATATGTTAATTGTTTTGGATGTCCTAAATAAGCAATTGTATCACCTTGAACAATAGAAATAGATCCAACATTTTGAACTTTTAGATTGCATTTGTCTACAAAACCACCGTCTTTTGTAGAAATAGTAATTTCAGCTTCACCAACTTTAAGCGGTGTAATTGTTCCATCATCAGCAACAGTTGCTACATCAGAAGGATCAACTGTTCATCTAACTGATTTATCAGTTGCATTGTTAGGAAAAACTGTATACTTTATTTTTTGGTGTTCAGAATCTTCTTTTCAAACATTGATATTTTTGCTTTCTTGTGCAATTTCTACTCTAGTAACATGGACAACTTCTGGTTCAGGTTGTTTGTTACATCCCACCATACTAACCATAGGTATAGTAGATGCTATTAAAATACTAGGTATTAGAATATGCAATTTTCTCATATATAAAACCTCTTATTTTTATTATAAATCATAAAATATCTAAAAAACAATTAGCACTAGAGGTTAACACCTCTAGTGCTTGTTGTTGGCTTTAGATAGAGTATTAGACATAACCAAAATATTATAATTTAGTTATGGAACAAGAGAAACAAAATGTAAATTGAAAGACAGCAATCGGGGTAATCGGTGTAACACTAGTATTATGTCTAATTGTAATTATTGGATTATTAGCTGGAATAATTTCTAAGCTATAAAGCATTTAGAACCGGTTCAGAGGCATAGAAATAAAAAAGACAGAAAAAACCTGTCTTTTTAATCTAACATTCTGTAGGATGGTAATAGTAGGCTTCGCCTTTGGTTGGCGTTCCATCAAATCAAAATTCAGCAGTGGCTTGTCGAAACATTTGATCAATAGATAAATCTGAACAATCAGTAGGGCAGTCAAAAAATTTTATACCTTCATCGGGATCGTTTGATGGTTTAAGCTCCTGGCACCGAACAAACATGTTTTGATAACAACTATCAACTAGTGTTGTTGCTGGCAACTGAGGCGCTTTTTCTAAATTTCAACATTCATAAAACATATCTGAATAACAACCTTGAGCAAGGTTAGTTCACGGTAAATAATTGTCTTGAACATCAGTAATAGGTAATTCAGCATTTAACCCAGAAAAACAATATGGTTGCAAACTATATGTGTGATCATCTGGCAGCTTAAATGGTTCAGAAATGTTTTTAGTTTCTGCAAATATAGCAAATGATCACCCTTTATCAAAAATCATGTTTTGCCTGTTAAATATGTTATTAACAAACCAATCGCTATCAATTTCTAATGATCTACAACCTTGGAACATTCCAGAATAGCAATTTTCAGCAAGGTTAGTTGCTGGGAGTTCGGGGATAGAAATTAATTTATCACAACCAGAAAACATACTTTCATAACAGTAGCTTGTAAGTTGCGTTGCTGGTAATTGCAAATTATTTGCATTTCGAATGTCATTAAAACTAAAAAGATGTGCAAAGCAGCCAGTACCTGGTATAGTTGTTTGTCGACACTTACCATTATCAATAATAGACATAATGTTACCAGAAATATCACATTTCCCATAAACTCTAAATATATTTAGCGAAAGATTTCTCATTTCGTAACCTTCAAAACGAGAAAAACCGTCTGGGTTATTACCTCAAAATGAGATGGATGATCCTTTTCTTATTGTAATTGTTGGGCCCTCGTCATTTGGAGGAATTTGATATTTTATGGGTTTTCCATTGTCAATAGAATAGTAAAGCTCTGGTATTAAGGCTTCTTCTATTTCATAGCAATCGTTAAATAAGTTAATTTCAAAGCCTTCACCCAAAGCAGTAAAAGTTAAGTTTTGTGGTGCAGGCTCTGGTTTTTCATTATTACACCCAACCATACTAACCATCGGCATAGATGATGTTACTAAAATAGTAGGCATTAAAAGATGTATCTTTCTCATAATACAAAACCTCTTACCTTTATTATAAATAATAAAAATATAGTGGTAACCAATTTGGTTACCACTAGTTAATACTTTAAACTATTTACTATGTATATCAGTAGTAGGATTTACCAGGGTTTGGAGTGTCTTCAAATCCTGTACATGCACAATCATGAAACATATTTGTTACAGCATTCTTTGGGATGCCGCCTTCACCTGGACAGGTAAAAATATAACCTTCATCTTCAGTTTTTGTGTCTTGTTGTTTAATTTTTAAAGAAGTACAGCCATCAAACATTTTATAATAGCATTCCTCAGCAAGGGTAGTAGCAGGAAGATTAGGCACAGTAGTTAAATTCTTGCAATCTTTAAACATATTATCATAGCATCCTTGAGCAAGATTATTTCATGGCAAATAATTACTTGGGACAGTAGAGAAATTCAATCCAGCATTTAATCCTGAAAAACAATATGATTTTAATACAAATTTACTACTGTCAGGTAATGTGTATGGTTCATTACCATCATATACCCCACTAAACATATCCAATGCTCAGTTCTCACCATAGTTAATAATCGGTTTATTAAACACATTGTTAACAAATCAATTTTTATCAACTGACAATGAAGTACAACCATGAAACATACTATGATAGCATTGTGGGAAAAGCATTTGTGCATTTAAATTGGGCGTTGTAGTTAATGAAGTACAATCATAAAACATAGAATCGTAGCAATTATAATAAAGAATCTGAGCCGGTAGTTCTGGTGGTGTTTCTAATGCTGTACATCCGTGAAACATATGACCATAACAATTAGAGTCAAGTGATGTAGCAGGTAGTTGCGGTGCTGTTGTCAATGAAGTACAACCTTCAAACATATTAGAATAACAGTCCCACTGAACTTGGTCTGCTGGAAGTATTGTTGGTGCAGTCTTTAACTTAGAACAGTTTGCAAACATCCCGGAATAGCATTTGTCATCAACTCTTACTGCTGGAAGGTCTGGTGCTGTAGTTAAAGAATTACAACCAGCAAACATATTATAATAAATATATCTATAAACATTGTTAGCAGCGAGAGCTGGTGCAGTAGTTAAAGAATTACAACCAGCAAACATTGATAAATAACATCCTTCAGCCAAACTAGTAGCTGGAAGTTCAGGTGCAGTAGTTAATGAATCACAATCAGCAAACATTCCTTGATAACAATAGTCATCTAATTCCATTGTAGGAAGATCTGGAGCAGAAACTAATGAATCACAATCATTAAACAAATTGTTAAAACAAAAGCCTGTTAATGGGTTATAGGCAATCATACTATTAACATTGCCACTAGCTTTGATTTTGCCACTCATTGAAAAAGTAAATCAATTTCATTGTTCGGAAAGTGATGACGCTGTATTGCGAACTCATATACTATCACCGTTATTAAGTGGTATTGGTTCGCCATCTCAATCTTGCCAATCATTACCATAAAGCTCAGTAGAATATTGAATATGAATATTTGTTAGCACAGTTTTATCATAATTAAAACCAACAGTAGAACCATCTTCAACTGCAGTAAAACATAGTGGACTAGAATCTAGGACAGTTACCTCACACTGTGCAATTAATTCAGAACCATCAGTTGTACTAGCTGTTATAATTGCACTTCCTTTTTTGTTTGGCGTAAGCCAACCTTCTTTATCAATTTCTACAATCTCATCATCAGAAGAATTTCAATTAACGTTTGTATAGGTTACATCATCCGGAAGAATTTTATATGTTAATTGTTTTTCAAAACCAAAATATAAATTAGTTTTTGCTCCTTGAACTATAGATATGCTTTCTGCTCTAGTATAGACAATTAAATTACATTCATCAAATAAACCACCATCATCAGTTCTAATAATAATTGTTGTACTACCACTTTTTTTAGGTCTAATTGTCCCGTCAGGGTCAACGGTTGCAATTGTTTCATCGCCAACTATTCATGTAACACCTTTATTGGTTGCATTGTCTGGTAAAATTTCATATTCTACTTTTATAGTTTCTTCAACATTTCTTCAGCATTGAATTGTTTCTTGTAAAATGTTTACACTAGTGACGTGAATAAAACTCTCTTCCCACTTAGCATACAAGGTAAGTTCTGCAGTTACAGGTGTGCTAAAATCATATTCACTAGATAATTCTTCATCACTATATCAACCAACAAAATTATATTCAGGCTTAGTTGGATCATCTGGTTTTGCTATAGGTTGTCCAACTTCTATTTCAACATCAGGTATTTCTGACCCACCATTAGTTTGAAAATGGACAAAAACCTTACTAATAGGTTGATTTTTTTTGCAACTAACCATAGCCATCATAGGTATGGTAGATGCTACTAATATGCTAGGTATTAGAATATGTATTTTTCTCATATATAAAACCTCTTACCTTTATTATAGAATAATAAAAATATAGTGGTAACCACAATCGGTTACCACTAGTTAATACTTTAAACTATTTACTATGTATATCAGTAGTAGGATTTGCCATTTTCTGGTGTGTCATGAAAACCTTCGAGATTACAACCCGTGAACATATCATCGCATTGCCACATATTTGGACAAGTAAAGATAAAGCCTTCATCGATTGTTTTTGTGTCCTGCTGTCTAATTTTTAATGAATGACACTCCACAAACATCCCATCATAGCATTTTTCAGGGAGGATAGTTGCTGGTAGTTCTGGTGCAGTAGTTAAAGAAGTACAACTAGCAAACATATCATGGTAGCATTTTGCAGCAAGGTTAGTTGCTGGAAGTTTTGGAGTAGTAGTCAAAGCACCACAGGCATAAAACATCCCATCATAGCATTCTTCTGCAAGTGTAGTAGCCGGGAGTTCTTCTTGAACATTAGTTAAAGAGGAACAACCAAAAAACATGGAATAATAACAACCCTTAGCAAGTGTTCCAGCTAAAAGGTTTGGAGCAGTAGTTAAAGATATACATCCAAAAAACATGGTTTCATAACAACTTTCAGCTAATTCTGTTGCAGGCAACAGTGGGGCAGAAGTTAAAGAGGTACAATAATTAAACATATTTACATAGCAGTTTTTAGCAAGTGAAGTTGCCGAAAGTGCTGGAGCAGTAGTCAAAGATTTGCAATAATAAAACATACCATTATAGCAATCTTCTGCAAGTGTTTTAGCTAAAAGCTCTGGAGGAGTAGTTAAGCAATTGCATCAACCAAACATATATTTATAACAATTATCAGCAAGGGTAGTAGCTGGGAGTTGTTCTGGAGCAGTAGTCAAAACCGGGCATTCACTAAACATACTATAATAGCATCTTTTAGTAAGAACCATTGCCGGTAAAATTAGACTAGATGCATCAGATATATAAGAACTCTCAAATAAAGAATAAAAGCAACCATCACATGGAATTGTAGTTAGAGATATAAAGTTGTCTTTTGACAACAATGACATAACATTACCTGAAATATCACCACAATCTAAATCATCATCATTGTAGAAACGGAAATTTCAAAAAGAATAATCCGAACCGCTATTATAATAGCAAAAACCATTAGGATTGTCACCTTGAAATTGTATTATGTTTCCACTCTCTAATGGTATTTCAATACCATATTCTTCAGAATCAACAGGCATTGTATAATCTATTCATTCTCTACCATTAATAGAATATTGCAAATTAGGGATAGGCTGTGTAATCGATTCGCTTGCTGTATGATAAATACTAAAATTGCAATTTGTAGTAGCAATGAATGTTAATGGCTCATTCGCAGGGTCTGCATTTACAACTAAGTTGCAGCTATCTGTATATTCCCCATCATGAGTAGTAATAGTAATAGTTGTTGAACCTTCTTTTAATGGAGTTACTGTTCCATCTTCTGTAATAGTTGCTATTGTGGGGTCAGCAATTGTTCATGCGACTGCTTTATCGGTTGCATTATCAGGTGAAATAGTATATTTCACTTTTTTATGTATTCTTTCATTTATATAGCGTTTAATGGTTTGCTGCTGAATGTTAACACCGGTAACATGGACAACTTCCTTATTACATCCAACCATACTAACCATCGGCATAGATGATGCTACTAATATGCTAGGTATTAGAATATGCAATTTCCTCATATATAAAACCTCTTATTTTTATTATTTATTCTGTATATCAGTAGTAGGAGTAACCTGGGGTTGGATCACCAGTAAATCCAGTAGTTATGCAACTAGCAAACATCTGGACTACTGCATAATCAGGTAAATCAGTTGGGCAAGTAAAGATAAAACCTTCATCGACTGTTTTTGTGTCTTGTTGTCTAACCTCTAGAGATATGCACCCACTAAACATATCACAATAGCATCATTCAGCAAGTTCTGTCGCTTGAAGCTCTGGAGCAGTAGTCAAAGAACTGCAGTCATAGAACATACCATCACAACAATGTTCAGCAAGCGTAGTAGCTGAAAGCGTTGGAGCAGTAGTTAGAGAGATGCATCCTTCAAACATGCAATAATAGCATCATTCATCAAGCGTAGCCGCAGGCAATTTTTTTGGTGAATAAACTAAATTTGGGCATCTATCAAAAATATACTCATAACAACTCTTAGAAAGTTTTGTTGCAGGCAAAACCAGATTATATGCATCAAATATATTGGATTCCTCAAATAAACAATAAAAGCAACCATTACAAGGAATTTTAGTTAAAGACTTAAAGTTGTCTTTTGACAACAATGACATAACATTACCTGAAATATCGCCACAAGCTAAGTCATCATTATTATAGAAATACAAATTTCAATAAGAATAATCAGTTACACTATTGAAATAGCAAAAACCATTAGGGTTGTTCCCTCGGAATTGTATTATGTCTTCATCTTTTAATGGTATTTCAACACCAGTTTCCTCATCGTCAGTAGGCATTGTATATTCATTTCAATTTCCACCATTAATAGAATATTGCAAATTAGGGATGGGGTGTGTAATTAATCCACTTTCCTTATGATAAACACAAAATGTACATTTTTTAGTAGTAGTAAATGTTAAGTATTTTGATTCTAGATCCTCATTTTTCTTCCCACATCCAACCATACTAACCATAGGTATAGATGATGCTACTAATATAGTAGGTATTAAAAGATGTATCTTTCTCATATATAAAACCTCTTACCTTTATTATAGAATAATAAAAATATAGTGGTAACCACAATCGGTTACCACTTTTTAATACTTTCTTATTACTACAGTAGTTTCTTGTGTAGTAATCTATTAAAAAGGTCTTGCCTGTACCGGCAAGGCCATCTAAAAAGACATTAGCACCAGATTTTAATACTTCTAGTGCTTGTTTTTGGTCGTTTGAGAGACTATCCATACTAGATTACTATGTGTATCAGTAGTATGATTTACCGCTAGTTGGGTCGCCAGCCCATGAACCGCTTGTGCCATAAAACATGTCTTCTACCGCTCCTGCTGGTATATTACTTGGACAAGTAAAGACAAAACCGTCATCAGTAGTTTTTGTGTCTTGTTGTTTAATTTTTAAAGAATCGCAATCATAAAACATGTGCGAATAACAACCTTCAGCAAGCACTGCATCAGGAAGACTTGGGGCTGATGCTAAAAAAGAGCAACAGTAGAACATGTAACTATAGCATCAATCAGCAAGTTCTGTTGCAGGCAAAACTAGATTAGATGCATCGGATATTTCTGACCACTCAAATAAAGAATAAAAACAACCATCACAAGGAATTTCAGTTAAAGATTGAAAATTATCTTTTGATAATAAGGACATGATATTGCCAGAAATTATTCCACACGGATTATCAGTATCAGAACCAAAAAATAGTGAGTAATAAGAATAGTCATCTTCATCCTCGTTGTAATAGCTAAAACCTTTAGGATTATCCCCGCGGAATTTAATTGTATCTCCTGCCCTAAGAACAATTTGTTGCCCCGGTTCTAAGCCTTCAGGCATTTCATATTCTTCTCAATTTTCACCATTTTTTGAATACTCTAAATTAGGGGTAGTTCAAGTTTCTAAAAATTCATCGGCATAAATCATAAACTTACAATCTTCAGTAGCAGTAAATGTCAATTGCCCTTTGATGATTGGTCCATTATTCTTATTACATCCAACCATACTAACCATCGGGATAGATGATGCTACTAATATAGTAGGCATTAAAAGATGTATCTTTCTCATATATAAAACCTCTTACCTTTATTATAGAATAATAAAAATATAGTGGTAACCATATTTGGTTACCACTAATTGATATAACTACTAAAAATGATTTAGTCTCTTAATCGCCATCTAATACTACTATCACATCATCTAATTCCTTCGTGAAAGTTAAATATATATTAAAATCTGTGTTTTTTCTACTTGGTGCACATGTAAAAATACTCCAAGGCACAGTGACCCCTTCAATATAAATTGCATAATTTTGGTCAGTTACATGTTTGTAATCATCAATAAGATTGAGTTCTCTACCATCAAAAATCACCTTAATGTTAGCAACACTCGGGAATGTAATGAATTTATACATTGTAGTAAACGCGAAAAACTTAGGTTTTTCAAAAAAATTATCGTCCACCAAATTTGTGGCAAAATTAAATTTGTATGTTTTATTAGGTAGAAAAGAAGTTGGTTTGCTGAAAAGAATGCCTGTTCCTGTTTCTTCATCCATTAAATTAACATCGACTTCATAATCATAATCTTCTTTCTTCCCACATCCAATCATACTAACCATAGGGATAGATGATGCTACTAATATAGTAGGCATTAGAATATGCAATTTTCTCATATATAAAACCTCTTACCTTTATTATAGAATAATAAAAAAATAGGAGTGAATCTGTCTTTGCCATTGCTTAATTTTTTAACTTGTTTAAAATAATTAAAACTATGTTAATGACTAGTTATCTTTAATTAGTTTCAGTAATAAGTGTGATTAGCAGTTGGCGTTCCTTGAAACTGACCACCTGTTTCTAAAAACATACCACCGACATCTGATTCTAAAAAAGTTACATTTCTAAAATCACAAATTAAATGTGCTCCGCTATCTTGAGTTACATTTAACGAAGAGCAACCCCAAAACATAGTATAGTAGCATCCATCAACAAGAGTCGCTTTTGGTAGACTTGGTCCATGAGATAATGATTTACAGTTGTCAAACATTGAGAAATAACAGTTTTTGGCAAGAACAGTTGCTGGAAGTTCTGGTGCTTTTGTTATAGACTGACAGCCGCTAAACATACTTTTATAGCAGTCATTAGCAAGTGACATAGCTGGAAGCCTATTTGGCACTTGTGTTAATGAATAACAATATCGAAACATTTGGTTATAGCATGATTCAGCAAGAATGGTTGCTGGTAACTTCGGTGTTTCTAGTAGAGAATAGCATTGATTAAACATACTATTGTAACAATCACAAGCTAGTGTTGTTGCAGGTAATATTTTAGGCGCTATTACAAGTGAATCGCATCCATTAAACATTCAAGCATAGCAAGATTCAGCGATTTTTTTGGCCGGTAATTCAGGTGCTTGTATTAATGAAGTACATTCACCAAATAAATATAAAAAACAACAATTAGATAATTGAGAATAGTTTATTAATGAATCTGTATTACCACTAGCGGCTATTTTTCCACTCATAATAAAATGAAAGTATTTTTCATAGCTTTGTGACAGTGTTGATTTTGTGTTTCTTACATAAATAGATTGACCATTTTCTAAAGTTAAATCTTTACCTTGAGTTGAACTATTTTCTTTTAATTCTCATTTTTGCCAACTGTTGTCAACATCTGGTGTATATGTGTATTCGATGTCAATATCTTTATCGACACCAACAGTTAACCCGTGAGCTTCATATGAAATAACTGAATTTTCATTATTATCTGCAACATTTGTAAAGCATAATGGACCCAATGGTTCTTCTTTATTCTTATTACAACTAACTAATGGAAAAGTAACTCCAGTTAGTGTGGTAATAGCAATTAATGGTAAGATTCGATATTTCTTCATAGTTTATTTATTTTTTCTTAAGTTCTATATTGTTTTAAATACAGAAGCAAGGAGCTGGTGTGCAACCATATCCAGTGGTTGAAGTATCAATCGTTCCATACGGACCAATATCAAAGGCTTCTACATCTCTACTAATGTCTGGTGTGGCTAATCACCAAAAATGACCAACGGGTACTTCAATACCAACCTTTACTAGCTGTTCATGTGATTCTTGTGGCGAAGCATCACCAAGAACTTGTTGATAGAATGAATATTGTTTATTTCCCCTAGTGTTTTCGGCTTCATATGTTTCATATAATGTTGGATATTGAATCTCTAAAGCAGTTTGAGAATAAATATCAGAAAGATTTAATAAGAATATTTTTTCACTGCCTTCTTGAGCGTGCCATTCTTCATCAGAACCAAATTCATTTACTTTTCGGTCGATTGATTTTATGTTAGTTGCTCAGTCGTTTTCAGCTAAAATCATCTCATATACGCTATTAGTTTCAGAAGACGTTTCATCATTTAATGAATTATGGATTGATGATGTTCAATAATTGTTATTATTCCCTGTCGCGTTCCACTGTAGAAAGTATGCAGATCCATCTTCATCACATATCACATTAACAAATTCGAATGTTAATGTGGCTTTTTTATTTGTTTGTGAGATGGTGTCCTCTTCTATACCAACCACTCTTACTCTATGAGCAATACCATTAACTGCTATTTTTCTTTCTTTACCAATTAATTGTTCTTTTGTTAATTCATACATTTCACAAAGTTTGTTAATTCCTTGGTTTGCATAATCACAAATATTTTTTCATGAATCATTTTCAAAAGTAAATTTAACGGGTGGTAGTGGGGGAACATAGTTTTTGTGTTCGAAATTAATAGTTTCAGTTGTTTCGCTAGTTCAATACTCAGCATTTTTTAGTAAATAGTATTTATATACTTTAACTAATTTATTTTTATAGAAATGAAAATCGACTAAATAATCAATGCGTTTTGTGTCTTCTTGCCAAGAAACTGCAAACTCATAACATAATTTATCATTATCAAATGATGGTTTTTCCTCAAACTCTTCATAAAGCGTAATTAAATAACTGCCAAGATCTTGTGGTGTATAGAAGTCATTCTTTGCTGCAATGGAAGGGTCACTAAAATCAGCATCTTTACTATATCGGTTTATCTTATCATATTCACCTTCCGTATATCAAACATATTCTTCTTCATATGTTTCTTTTGTCCCGATTTCATCTGTTGTTTTTATGCTATGATCAATGGTTGGTGACATTTCGTAATAATAATTCTCTAAATGTGTATGTTGGTATTGGTGATCAGCAATAGTTGACTTTATTTCGAATTCTGATTGCAAGTAATCTACACTCTCCATACCAACAATTTCATCAAATTTATCTTCATCAATTTTGTAATCATCAACATTGATATTAGTCTTATTGCATCCTACTAGTCCAACAAGTGGTATAGTAGTCGTTGCAATTAAACTAGGAATTAAAATATGCAATTTCTTCATAATTTACCTCTTGTTTTTATTATATAAATTAAAAAAAGTAATTACTTAGCTCTTATCGTATATTAGAGTTTTAAGTTATTTTTCCTAGCAAATTCTTCCATTGAAGTAGTAAACCATTTTGGTGGCTGTTTTTCATAAATCGTTGTTGTTCATTGCTTAAACCATTCTGGCATTTTAGTGTCATCTAGCTTTGATTCAATATTATTTAATCTATTTTCAATCTTTTCAAATCTTTTTTCAGTTTGTTGTCTAAAAGAATCAAACTGTTGGTTTAAAGAATCAAACTGTTTGCTTAAAGAATCAAATTGTTGTTTATATGGTTCAAACCATTTTGGTATTTTTGGTTCTTTGGGTCCACCAACACGATTAACTAGGACAATCCGTTGCGGATTATCCAATTGGTCTTTAATTGTTAAATATTGTTGATCACTCATAACCAAAATATCGAAGCTTTCGATAAATTGATTATATGAATAATATTTTGTGAATTTCTCCATCAATAAACAACCCTACAAGTAGGGTTCTCCTACATACAGATTTACCAAAAATTAAAAAAATTTAGGAAATAATTTTTGCAAAATAAACAAAAAGATTGATGGAATGCGGCCATTTGCTTAATTAACAAAAAATAATTTTTGCAATAATTATTCAATTGTTCAAGATTTTCCAGCTTCAGTTAAGTATTTGCAAATGCCTTGAGCATAGATTTGATTTTTGCCTTGAATAATTCTTCCCTTATTAGGTAAGGATTCATAGTCTAATCACATTGCTACTGCTCTTTCTGATGCAATATCAGTTTCAATATGAGATATGTCTAAGAGTGTTAGTCTAGGACAATCTTTAAAAAGATTTTGATCTTTAGTGTGTTGATATTTAGGTGGGAAAACAACTTTTTCTAAATTTGGTAGAAAATTAAAGTTGGTTCCTTTGAATTCACGAAATTGATTATCAAAACGAAGACATTGGCAGCCTTCTTCAAAATTGATTTCTTTAATTACTGTTGGTGCATCATATATTGGTTCTTGATCAAGTTGAGCATTAAAACATTCTGTTTTTAATTGCACCACATCTTTAGGAATAGTTAGGATGTTATAATTTCCCATTTGATTAGCTCTTTGATGATTTTCATCAAACCCAATTAAAGTATTACTATCATCAATAACTAAAAATTCTAAAGGGATTGGATGAGCCAAAGTTCGTGTGCAACTAACTAAAGGAACACTAATTGAAATTAGACTAACAGTAGTTGGGGTTGGTAATATTTTTAGTTTTTTCATAATAAATACTTTTTTAGAATGAACCCATTTGTTGCATTACGTGGACAACAACTTTAATGAAATTCTTATATGTATCAAGGAATAATGTTTCTTGTGGATTATGAACGTGATGGATTGTTGGACCAATCGATGCTTGTTGAATGTTAGTGTTGTTACGATATCATCAAGCACATTCAATACCACCATGAGTTCGTTGTTCAGAAGTTTGAATGCCTAAACGTTCATACATATTCATAATTTTTTCACGAATCATGTCATATGGATTGTAAACATATGCAGGGTATTGAGAGTTTTTCTTTGCTTTCATATTTACATCGCCTTCACATTGTACTAAGAATTCATTCATCTTAGTTTTTGTGTATAGAACATAGTTATAGAACAAATACCATTCGTTCTCTGAACGATCAAAGATTGAAAAATCAAAATGAGGAGTATTGCCTCCAGCTGTCTCTAGTAATAAATTAACTGGGCAAACATTTGAACTAGAAACTAATTCTTTACTACCATCAGGTAATGTTCTAGTTTGTTGTGCACCAAATTTTAAATCAGTTAATAGATTAAGCAAGTGTTTTGAATTTTCTAATTTTAATTTATATGTAAAAGTGTCACTACCTTTATATGTATCAACTTCAGCTGATAAATTAGTTTCTTTAGGATGATAGAATTTAACATCCTCCATAAAATCACTCAATGCTTCTTGTAGTTTATGTAATCGTTCTGTTTCTAGTTCAGCAGATAATTTTGGCATTGCAAAAATAAATGTTGCATCACCAGGAATAACATTTCCAACTTCTTGATATGAATCAATTTTTACTAATTGGATAATATTATCAGTTCCAATTGATGGGAATAATGATAGATATTGAGCACAAGAAATTGGTGCATTGATTGGGTCATTAATCATATTTATTCCAGAGTGTCCACCCATTCCGCCTTTAATATCTAATTGATATAAAGTATCATTACTAATTGCTTCAAGACTAGCGCCTTCACCTTCGTTTCCGGTTGGTGGTGTAAATTCCATAGTATATGTACCGTTGTATCCACCAGCACAGGAAACAACTACTTCACCTTCAGTTTCAGCATCTAGATTTATTAGATAATCAAAACCTTGATTATGGTCAACAACGTTGACATTTTCTTGATCTTCATATTGCCCCATTACACTAGCACCATTCATTCCTGATTCCTCATCAGCGGTAATTAAACAACGTAATGGCCCATGAGCAAGTGTTTTGTTAGCAGTTAGGGCTAAGATTAATGCTAAACCAGCACCATCATCTGCACCTAATGATGTTTTATATCCTTCCGTATGGATAATTTCTTTTCCATCTTCATCATAATCATGAACAGGGATTGGATGAGTTAATTCTTCTCCTTCAGATGTATGTGCTCAAACCATATCCATATGTGCTTGGAAACATAATGGCTTTCAGCTTTCGCAACCAGCTGTTGCTGGAACATCATATCATAGGTTACCATAATCATCTTGATAAATGGTTTGGATCCCACAAGCAGTGATTTGTTCTTTTAATCAAGCACGAATTGCATCTAATTCACCAGTCGGATGTGGTATTGAACACATTCCACCTTTATAATCACTACCAACAAAATATTCTATAGATTTGTTGTAGACTTCAGTAACATCAATATCATTAGTTTTATTACAACTAACTAAACAATTTAATGGTGCTGCTGTTGTAGCTAAAAAAGTTGGAATTAATAGCAATGACTTTTTCATAATTTACCTCTTTTTCATTATAGAATAATGAAAATATTGCGACATATATTTCTTTATAATAAATTTATGATTAAACAAGTTCATACAATTACTAATAATATTGAAAAATTGTATTTCAATGCTTTTCCACCTATTGAACAATTACCAATTGAACAATTTAGACAATATGTTAATGAACAAAAAACCAATCTTTTTGAGTTTTATCAACAAGATCAATTTATTGGTTTTATATCTTCATTAACCTTTAATAATTATGTTTATATTACTTATTTTGCTGTTGAACCAACAATTCGTAATCAAGGTTTAGGTAGCAAAATATTAACTGAATTTAAACAATTTTATAGTAGCAAAACTATAGTTTTAGCTATTGAAGATTTTAGTAAATGTATTGACAAAAATGATTTGAAATTACGTCGTTACCATTTTTATCTACGTAATGGATTTATCTTGAATGATTTCACTGTTACTTCAAAAATGGGAACATTCAATATCATGTCTAATCAGTTAGTTTCATTAGGATTATTCAAAAAGATAGCCGATGAATTTGCTCCTGGTTATATCACTTTTAATAAAATAAAAACTAGGTAAAAAACCTAGTTTCTTAATTATCTTTTCTTAGATTTTTTGTGCTTTTTAGGTTTTGGACCTGGTTTTCCACGTCTTACAACTTTGTGTGAGTTGCTAGTTTCAATTTGACCATGTGAATCATGGATAACTAATTCTGTTTTGTTTTTACGTGAAATTGCACGAGCTTTTTTAACAGCTGTTGATTTTTTTCTAGTGTGGTAAGTACGGTGACCAGCGTTATTTACTTTAACGTCTCATCCACCTTCTTTTTTGTTGGGAACAACGTGGTGTTCTTTACGATTTCCTTTTTTCTTTTTTGCCATATTATCTCCTCAATTTCATTATAGGAAATAAACGAATTATTTTTTATAAAAATAAGCAATATCTTATTTTTTTAATAAATAAAAAAAATTTATATATTTTTGTCTATATATTATTATAATTTTTATGTAATGAGCGGAAAACGCTCCTTTACAGAAAGATACAACTAAAAATGAAAAAAACAAAACTATTATTGCCAGTTTTTAGTGTTGGTGCAATTGCTGCAGCAGTTGTTCCATGTGTTACGTCTTGTAGTGAAACGAGCACACTAAGCTATCAACCTGGCGACAAAAAACCAGAATATGATCCATTAGAACCATCTCAAACAGTTTATGATGTTGAAGAAGCAACTAATGAATACTTCAATAGAGTTGGTAAAAAATTACTTGCTCAAGAAATTATTCTTGATAATGCCAACACTTATGAAAGTGTGCTTTCATCAGTTAAGGTTACAACTAAATTAAACAAAAAATACCATACAATAAATTTCACATCTGATTGATCATCAGATTCACTTAACACTACATTCCATATCGAATGTGAAAATGTTGAGTTTATTGCAACACGTTTATGAAACGGTGGTGAACATGATAACATCATTTCACCTAAGATTCTTGTATATGTAAAAGAAGCTTATGAGAAATTTACACATCCAACTAATTGAACACCAGAGGAAATAAAGACAGCTATTAAGAAAGCTCTTACTTTTGCTGATGAATTATCTCGTGATACTTCATGAAGTTTCTTAACAGAAGAACACTATGAAGACTTGAAAGAGACTATCACTACGAGAATTAATTATGCTAACATTTATGAATATGTTGATAACATATTCAAAAAACCTGTAATTGACATTGACCCACTATTAACATTGGTTAATTTCTCAATTAGTTCACATTATCTATCATTGATTACAATTGACACAGGAGACAACTAATATGAAATTAAAAAAATTACTTCCTATTATTGGTTCAATTGCTGCAACAAGTGCAGTTATTGTTCCACTAACCACATCTTGTTCAAAAAATAAGGCAGCAGTTTTCTGAAAATTATCTGATGGTACTTTCCAATATAAAACTGATGTATTACCAGAAGATACTGACGCACTTAATAACGATGGTGCTACCAAGAAATATTTTTCAGCTGATGATGCAAAACAAATGTATGCTGAAGATATTGCTAACTTAATTATTACTCATGAAGAAGTGGATGACAGTGGTGATTCATTTAGAGGATGGTTATTTACAATACCATTTCAAGACCCTACTACAACAAATTGATATGATTTAATATGCTGAATTCCACCTTCTGAAGTTAAAGTTGAAGTAAGTGAAATTGATTACCATGATGCAACAAAATTAGCTGTTGTTTCAGCACATGTTGAAATTAGTGGTACTACAGATGTTAGTATATATGATGAGAGTTCTTCTGCACTTGAGGTAGTTGGTTCATTCTATTCTACATTAACAATGAACTATGAAGGCATTGATATGTGTGTTAGTTATAACCAAACTCAAACGCAAGCCGATCCTTACCGTATTCATTGAAATGTTGATAACAAGAAAGATGCACAAGGCAAAGTAGGCATTGATACAGACGCTGAAGTTGAAATGTCTGTTTATGTTCCTGCGCTAGCAAAACAATGAAAACTTGACTTTGAATATGAAGATTTAAAGGGATTAAGCACTGAGGAATCTGAATTAATTTTAGGTCCTATTTCAACAACATATACTCACTACTTAACATATGTTGAATATACTGCAGATCAACAATAATTCATTTTAGTTGATAAATATAAAAAGAGGTTCAACCTCTTTTTTATTTTTTAAAATAAACTCTTGCCAAAGTTTAATAGTTTAAGAAGGAAACGTGATCAAGGTGTTAACTTTCTAGCTAATGCTTGAGAAGTTTGTAATGATGAATTTTCTTTTGTTTCATCATAAACCTTTAATATTTGTTGAGTAAATGTTTCATCATAAATAATTAATTCAGATTCAAAATCTAAATAGATTGATCGTCAATCAACATTGCATGAACCAGTTAATACATATTTATCATCAATGATGATACATTTTGAATGTAGATAGCCATCATATTCATAAACACTAGCACCGATATCAGCTAACTTCTTATAGTTTTCTCGATTCATCATTTGCACATATTTTTGGTTTTTATTATGAGCAATGATTTCAATTTTAATACCATGAGCATGACATGCCTTTAATGCTTCCACAATACTATTTGGTGGACAGAAATAAGGAGTTAAAATCTTAATGGATTTTTTAGCATTATAGAAAACATGTAATAATGCATTTTCTAATGCAAACTCATTAAAGTCTGGTTCAAATACTAATAATTGAACCATAGCATTACTTGGTTTAAAATCTTGTTTTTTAAATATTAATTGTGTATCATTCCAAAGATTCTGTTTGCTAGCATTCATATTTGGTGCATCACAAAATACTGATCAATAGTTAACAAAAGTAATATTCATTGAATTAACTATTGGTCCGGTAATTAAATAGTTTAAATCTTTTCAATGACAATTATTATGGTCCATTGATAAATATTCATCAGCAAAGTTACTACCACCATATAATGCTATCTTATTATCAACAATAACAAACTTTGAATGCAAACGGTAGTTAGTTGCCCCTTTAAATTGAGTTAATCCTTTAGGATTAAAACATGCAATTTCAACACCGTGTTGTTCTAAATCTCTAAAGATTTTATTATTAACACGCTTGTGTGATCCTAATCAATCATAAATTAATCTTACTTTAACACCTTCATTAGCTTTTTTAATTAATTCAGTAAAGAAAATTTTTGATCAGAATCCTGAATAATTGAAGATAAAACTTTGAATATTGACATATTCACGTGCTGAACGAATTAGCTTTATTGATTCATCAAATAGTTGTGTATTATCAGAAATAATCTTGATATCATTATCCTTATAAATTGGTTTGTATTGGTGGTTTAAACCATAATTAAATAATCAAGCAAGTTCAGGATTCTTTCTTATTTCTTGACTAAAACTAAAATTTTCTCTGTCAATTAAACTTTTTAATTGATTTAAGTAAGCTTTACGTTGTCTCTTTCTTAAAGGATAAACCCCAAAGATTAAGAAAGTTAGTAAACCAATTACTGGGAAAACAAGAATAACTATTAATCAACTAGCTTTTGCATAGGTGCTTCGTGGCGAAACAACAATTCGAAATGAAAAAGCAATTTCAAGGATCAATATTGCAATAATTCCAATCAATAATGGTCATCAAATATTAATGAAAACAACACAGCAAACACTACCAGCTAGAAATAGTCCAATTAAGATTGTAACAATACCGGAAATGATTATCTTATTCTTGTTCATAATTGAATCTATTTAATTATATAATATATAAAAATATAAATTATTAATAGAGGTAAAATATGGCTGATGCTAAATTAATTAAGCAATTAAGAGACATGACACAAGCCGGATTTTTAGACTGCAAAAAAGCTCTAGAAGAAAGCAAAGATAATCTAGAAGCTGCAGCTAAATTCTTACGTGAAAAAGGTCTTGCTAAAGCTGCTAAAAAAGCTGGTGCAATTGCTACTGAAGGTGTAATCTTAACTAGAACAACACCAACTAGTGCTTACATTATCGAAATTAACACGCAAACAGACTTTGCTGCTAAGAATGAAAACTTTGTTAAACTTTGTGATCGTATCACAAAAGCTTGTGATAATTCAGAATGTACAGATGTTGAAGTTGTTAAAGAACTTAAACTTGATGGTGGGGAAACAGTTCAATCTGCTTGTGAAGCTTTAAGTGGAACAATTGGCGAAAAGATTTCAGTTAGACGTTTTGGTAGAATTATCAAAACTGGAACTCAAGATGTTGGTATGTACCAACATGCTAATAAGAAATATGGTGCAATTTGTTTATTTGATACAAAGGTTGATGAAACTTTAAAGAAACAAATTTGTATGCATATTGTTGCTAGAAACCCTAAATTCATTAACTCACAACAAGTTGATGAAGACTGAGTTAAAACTGAAAAATCAATCATTGAAAAAACAAGTCAAAATGGTAACAAACCAGCTCAATTCTTAAAGAAAATTATTGAAGGACGTTTACAAAAACGTCTTGCTGAAGTTTGTTTATGTAACCAAGAATTTGATTTTGACCCAGCAATTACTGTTGGTAAATTATTAATTTCTCGTGGTATTAAATTATTAAGCTTTGCACGATATGAAGTTGGTGAAGGTATTGAAAAGAAACAAGCTGACTTTGCTTCTGAAGTAGCACAACAAATGGGAAAATAAAATGAAGAAAAGAGTTTTAGTAAAAATTTCTGGTGCTGCAATTAAAAGTGCTAATGGAATTTACGATAATAGCAAATTGCTTGCATTATGCAAGCAACTTGCAACTCTCAATAAGTCAGCTAGTGTTGGTTTAGTGCTTGGTGGTGGCAATATCTGACGTGGTAATATGACAAAAGATAATGCCTTCAGACGTGCTAATGCTGACTACATGGGAATGCTATCAACAGTAATGAATGCTGTTGCTTTTAAAGAAACTTTCCATAGAATTGGTGTAAAAGCTGAAATCTATTCAGCTCTAGAAGTTGACAAAGTAACTTACCCAATTGCTATTAACTTAATTAATGATGATCTTGCCAAAGGCAAAATCATTATCTTTGCTGGTGGAACAGGACACCCATTCTTTACTACTGACACCGCATGTGCCATTCGTGCTATCGATATGCATGCCGATGTTATCTTAATGGGCAAAGATGGTGTTGATGGTGTATATTCTGCTGACCCAAATAAATATAAAGATGCTAAATTCTACAAAACCCTTACATTCCAAGAAGCAATTGCAAAGCAACTTGGAGTAATGGACTTATCAGCATTAACTCTATGCCTTGAAAACAACATTGACATTTATGTCTTTGATGTTTTAGCAAAAGACAATATTTTAAAAACCTTTAGAAAAAAATCTAAATTCACTCATATTCATAAATAAGGAGACAATTTATGGCTGACTGAAATGTTTTAAAAGCAGAGTTTGATCGTAATTCGCAAACTGCTTTTACATATTTACAAAATGAATTTCAAAAAATTAGCTCTGGCCGAGTTAATCCAAATATGTTTAATCAACTAAAAGTTGATGCATATGGTGACAAGACACCATTAATGCAACTTGCAAATGTGCAAGCTGTTGATGCTAGACAATTATTGATTAAACCATATGATCGTAGTTTAATTCGTGATATTGCTAAAGCATTATCAGAATCAGAATATCGTGTTAACCCACAAGTTAACCCAGATTGTATTCGTATTATCTTTGCTCCATTAACTGAAGAAACAAGACGTGAAGCAGTTAAGAAAGCCAAAGAGTATTACAACCAAGCTGTACAAAAACTTCGTAGCGTTAGACAAGATGTACAAGCTAAGTACAAAAAAGATCCAAGTGTTTCTGATGATGATATTCGTTACTTTGAAGATCAACTAAACAAAGTAACTAAAGAAGCAAATAAAAAACTAGAAGATATTTTCCATAATAAAGAAAAAGACTTAATGTCTTTATAAGGATATGCAAACTACACGACAGCAAAACGAAGAAAGAAGAAAAGCCTTCTTAACTAGAGCGCGCTCAGGTGTTTTTGTTGTTACCTTTTATATTGCCTATTGTTTATTATTATTCTTTTCTAATGAGAATTGGTTTAAACCATTATTAAATCTTAATGATACAATAAGACATGCATTACAATTCTCATTAAGTTTTATTAATATTCTATTGTTAGTTCCAGTCATTTATTTTGTTGCTAGAGAATTAAC
This sequence comes from Mycoplasmoidaceae bacterium, assembly GCA_024427105.1. Next base: position 80,398 of record JAKSVR010000001.1, read on the forward strand.
AAACTTATGCTTTCCATCACGCAAGAAGGTATTTATTTATACCGTCTGTTCAATCTTTGTATTAGTAGTGGGCGTTGGAATTTTCCTTCTAGGAACAAGATATGAAATCTTTACGGTTAGTCCAAGAAATGAAATGAACCAATTCATTTTCTTTTTGATTGTTAGTTTATCAGCAATTGTCTTTGTGACGATTGTCTCAACATTAGTTTGAGTTGTAATGTCAAGACATATTGTTTATGTTGGCAAAAAAACAAGATTTTGATATCCATTCTTAGTATTTATTTTAAATACATTCTTTGTTGGATTTGTATACACAACAATTATTCATACTTGAACAACATTTATATTCTTACTATTGATTAGTGTTTTAACTGATGTGTTTGCCTATGTTGGTGGCAGTTGATTTGGCAAACATAAGATGGCACCCAAAGTTAGTCCAAAGAAAACATGAGAAGGAATGGTTTTTGGTGTTTGTGTTGCATTAGCCATTATGTGTGGAATATATGGTTTATTCCACATTAATGGTGTTGAAGATATAGATTCTTCTTTATATAAATTCTTAGGTTGCCAAACATGCGATATCGGTAACAACCTTAAACCATATTTCTGAGGAATTTATATTGGTGTTACATTATTACTAATGGGTGTTAGTATTTCTGGTGATTTATTCTTTAGTTTTATTAAACGTAGGTTTAATATTAAAGACTTTAGTAATCTAATTCCAGGACATGGTGGAATGCTTGATCGTCTTGATGCTTTAATCTTTATTTTTACTTTCTATTTCCTAGCCACTGTAATTATTCAATTAATTATGCATAGTGCATACGGTTGAGAAGAAGGATTAATAAAACTATGGGATTGAACACCAGGATTTGTATTGTAGGCATTACTGGTTCAATTGGAACCCAAACAGTAAAAATAGCTAATAAACTTGGCTATTCAATTGTTGGCTGTAGCTATCATCACAATGTTGAATTAGCTAAAAAGTTAATTGAACAAAATAAGATTAAATATGCTTATTGTTCAAGCGATGACACAAACGATAATTGCACAAGTTTTGATGATTTAATTAAAAAATGTAAACCTGATTTAGTTGTTAATGCAATTGTTGGATTTGCTGGTTTAAAAGCAACACTTGCAGCATTAGACAATCATGTTAATTTAGCTTTAGCTAATAAGGAATCAGTTGTTGTTGCTGGATGATATATTTTTCCATATGCAAAAAAACACCACATACAAATTTTGCCAATCGATTCTGAGCACACTAATTTGTATTATCAGTTATTACAAACCGATCCGAAAAGTGTTAATCAAATTTATATTACAGGATCAGGTGGTAAATATTTGCATGCGACTAAAAAGGAAATGTCTAAAGTTACATATGACCAAGCAATTAGCCATAAGAATTGATTAATGGGAAATAAGATAACTATTGATTCCAACACATTAATGAATAAATGTTTTGAAGTAATTGAAGCATATTGGTATTTTAATACCAACCGTGTCAGTGTTTTGCATGACCCAACTTCAATCATCCATTCAGCCATTTTATTAAATAATGGACAATTCATGTATGCTAATTCAAAACCAAACATGACTAGTCCAATTGGCTGAGCAATTACTAATTTTAAATATCAATTACCTAAATCAGAATATGCTCAAGCACAAACTGATGTTTTGGTAAAACTAAATGATGTTCGGCCAATTTGCTGAGCATATGATGTGATGAATGACAAAACAAATTCATTAGCTATCATTATTAATGCTGCTAATGAAGTAGCAATAAGACAATTTAAAGCCCATATGCTTCGTTTTGACCAAATTCTTGATTATGTAGAAAACGCTATCAAAAAGATTAAACGCAAAACTATTAAGAATATTGATGAATTATATGACTATGATCGTTATGTTAGATTAGCATCAATTAAGTACTGAAAATAAATACATTTATGTATTTATTTTAGATATAATTTTTTTATCATGGATAAGGTTCAAAAAGAGTGAGCTAAGAATTTTTTTCTTGAAGCTAAGATATTAACTGAAGAAGAAATTGACTCCATTATTGACTATTGCGATTTTGCTATCGAGATGCCAACTATTAATGATGATAGGGTTATCTTTTTTATTAATTCTAATCACGTTCTACCAACCAGTGTTTACAATAAGTTGTTAAACTTTCCAAATGACAAATTAAAAATTAATATTGAATCAAAAAACATCAATGTTGATTTTTCAAAAATTGATGAATATATTCAAGAATGAGTAAAAAAGAATTATCCTAATTCTTTTATGACTCAAGACTTGCTTGAATCTAACAATTATTCAATTCAAAATGGAACTATAACTATTAAGTATGTTTCGCAATCTGAACTACAACAAATCCAAAAGATTGAAAATGATTTAATTGCTTATCTACAAAGTGCACATTTTCCAATTTCTAAAATTGAAGTAGTCTTAAATAAAGAAAAACAAAACAAAATTTTAGAAGAAGACAATATTCGTAAACAAGATATTGCTAAGCTTATTGCTCAAAGTCAAAAACAAATGAGTAATCAAGAATATTTTGATCGAATGTTTAAAGTCTCTGGTTCATTTACTGATTTAAAAGATATTGGTGATGATTATGTTGGTGCGACAATTAATATTGAAGGTGAAATTGTCGGAATTGAAAAGAAAGAATCACCAAAATCTCCAAGAGTTGTTTATAAGTTTACAATATACGATTATGCTGATGGTGGTTTTAAATGTAGCCATTTAACATATACTACTCCACCAAAATATGTATCATCAAAAATGAAAAATATTCCAGTTTCATTCATGGAAACATTTAAAGTTGGTGACTGGGTAAAAATAAACTGTATTGTTGAATCTAATCAATGGACTGCATTTGAACTAGGTGGTAACATTAACCGAATTTGTCATGCACCACGACCTGAATTTTTAATGCCTAAAGATGAAGAAGAAAATAAACGTGTTGAATTATTGCTGCACTCAAACATGACAGCATATGAGGGTTTAGATTCACCAGCTAAGATTTATGATTATGCTAAAGCATGTGGTTATAATTCGATCGCAATTATTGATCGCAATAATGTTCAGTCAATGCCTGATATTTTTAAAGCAGTTAATGAATACAAGGATATCAAACCACTTTATGGTTGTGAGTTTGAAATAATTGAAAAAGAAATTCCAATTGTTGTTAACCCGATTAATAAACCAATTGCTGAAGCAGACTATATTGTCTTTGATATTGAAACAACTGGATTGTATCCAGAGTATGACGATTTAATTGAATTTGGTGCAATTAAATATAAGAACTATCAAGTTGTTGATCGAATTGATTTCTTTGTTAAACCAACTAAACCATTAACCAATGTTGCTATTAATTTAAGTCACATCACTAATGAAATGGTTGAAAATGGTTTAAGTCAAAAAGAAGCTTTATTAAAAATAAAAGAATGAATCGGCAATGATGTTTTAATTGCTCACAATGGTATTCGTTTCGACTTGAACTTCTTAAACAAACTATGTGAACGATTTAAAGTTGAACCAATTAAAAATTGTTTAATTGATACTCTTGAAATTTCACATGCAGTAAACAAAAAATTATCTAAACATACATTAGGGACATTAGTTGGTAAACTTCGTGTTGAATATAATCCCCTTGAAGCACACCGTGCTGACAAAGATAGTGAATACTTACTTGAAGTGTGAAAATATTTTATTAAACGTTTAACAACTCAAGAAGGCATTCATAACATTAATGAAATAAATACTAAACTACAAACAGCTGCACTTCGTGCAAGTCGTCGTGGTTATTATGTTGATGTTTATGTTAAAAACCAAAAAGGTTTACGATCACTATTCGATTTGTTAAGTTTAGCTTTGACTAAACAACTTTATCAAAAAGACGATGATGAAGAAGAAACAGTTTTGTCAAACGGTCAACCAAAACTTCACTTTAGTGACTTTGACAAACATCGTGAGAATTTAATTATTTGTCCTCATCCTTATGAAGGGGATGTTTGAGAAGCATCAATTAGTGAACGACAAGAAGCACTAGAAGAAAAGATTAAGAAATATGATTACATCTTTGTCGCTCCTGCTAAGAACATTGAACATCTTGATGTTCAAGAAAAGATTTCAAGAAAAGATACAACTAAATCTTTAATGAATATTATTGAAACAGCAAACAAACTAAATAAAAAAGTTTGTGCTGTATCAGACGCATATTACTTAATGCCTTATGAAAAGAAGATTCATGAGATTTATGTTTACACTAAACAATTAGGTGGAAAACGACACCCACTTTATCGACACGATGGAACGACATTCGTTCCGGATTTACATTGTTTGACAACCGGGCAAATGCTTGATGCATTTAAATTTGTTAAAGATGAAAGGTTATTGAATGATATTGTTATAAACAATACTCAAGCTTTTGCAAATAGTATTGAACAAGTTATTCCATTTGATACTCGTGAAGATGCATTATGTAAACCTGATCTACCAGATGCTGAAAAGAAATTAGTTGATCTTGTTTGAAAGACAGCCAAAGATATTTATGGTGAACCATTAGACAAAAATATTAAGGAAAGAATTGAAAAAGAATTAAGTGGTATTTGTGCAAAAGGTTATGCTGTAATTTATTGAATTAGTCACTTATTAGTTGATAAGACTAATAAAGATGGTTATCCAGTTGGATCGCGTGGTTCAGTTGGCTCATCAGTTGTTGCCTTCTTATCAAATATTTCTGAGGTTAATCCATTGCCCCCTCATTATGTTTGCCCTAAGTGTAAACACTACGAACCATACTCTGATAAAACAGTTGATGGTTTTGACCTACCAGCAAAGAAATGCCCTAAATGTGGAACTGAAATGATTCGTAATGGACATAATATTCCATTTGAAACCTTCTTAGGTTTCGATGGAAAGAAATTACCAGATATTGACTTAAACTTCTCTGGTGAATACCAATCAAAAGCTCACCAATTTATTCGTGATATGTTTGGTTCGGCTCAAACATTTAGAGCTGGAACAATTGGAACAGTCGAAGTTAAAACTGCAATGGGATTTGTTAAATCATACTATGAGCAAATTGATCCTAATTATCATCCATCAAATTCATTAGTATTGGCATTAGCCAATAAATGTGTTGGAGTAAAACGAACAACTGGGCAACACCCAGGTGGTATTATTGTTGTTCCACAAGGACATTCAATTACTGAATTTACACCATTTAACTATCCATCAAATAATAAAACAAGTGATTGGTTCACAACCCATTTTGATTACCACTCTATTGAAAACAACTTATTAAAGTTTGATATTTTAGGCCATGATGAACCAACAATTTTAAAACACTTACAAGATATTACTGGAGTTGATTTAAAAACAATTCCATACAATGATCCAAAAGTTTTACAACTATTTGCTAACAGCAAAGGGTTAGGCATTATTGACGAAAAATATGACCAAGAACAAGTTGCAACAATGGCTCTACCAGAATTTGGTACAGCTAATACGCGAAAGATCGTTTTAAAAACAAAACCAACTTGTGTCGATGACTTAATTCGTATTTCAGGTTTAAGCCATGGTACTGGTGTTTGAAAAGGTAATGCTGAGGATCTAATTGCTAACGGAGCAAAACTTTCACAAGTTGCTGCTAGCCGTGAAGACATCTTCACCTATCTAATTAACTGTGGTATGAACTATGTTCATGCTTTCCAAGCAGTTGAGAAGATTCGTAAAGCAAAAGGTGTTTCACCTGAATATGAACAAGAGATGAAGGATGCCAATGTTCCATCTTGATATATTGACTCATGTAAGAAAATAAAATATTTATTCCCTCGTGCTCATGCAACAGCCTATGTTATCGATGCATTAAGAACTGCTTGATTCAAAGTTTACTACCCAGCAGAATTCTATGCTGTATGGTTCTCAAATCGTTCTGATGTCTTTGACATCGTTACTGTTGTTCAAGGCCCACAAGAAGTTGAAAGAGTTTATAAAGATTATAAATCTCGTGAAAACGCTAAGAATGCTGAAGTCAAATTAAAAAATAAAGAAATCGATTTGATTCCAATATATGAAGTTTGTCTAGAAATGTTTGCTCGTGGTATCAAGATGAAAAACATTGATATCAATAAATCACAAGCAACAACATTTGTTGCCGAAGGAAATTCAATCCTTCCACCATTTACAAGTCTTGATGGTCTTGGAAAGGAAGTTGCTGAATCAATCGTTTCTGCAAGAAAAGAAAGACCATTCAGTTCAATTTCTGATTTACAAAAACGAACAAAGTTGTCCACAACTTTGATTGGCAAATTACAAGATCTTCATGTTCTTGATAGTTTAGATCAAGATGATCAATTACGATTGTTTTAGTGTATAATCCTATAGCCTAACAGTTAATCGCTGTTGGCAACAATAGAGGAAACTCCATGCTTGCACAAGGTGTTAACCTTGTAGTGATTGTGTGTGATTAATAAATAAGTCACAGCATCCTAATGACGGAAAGAACTATCTAAGGCCACAAGGCTATGAGAAAACTTTAATAGTACCACAGAGACGAGCTAGATGGAAACATTTAGATGAAACGCGGTAAACCCCACAAGCAAGAAACCTAAATTTTGGTAAGGGAATCTTAAGATTAGAAGTGAATAATCTTGAGGATAAAGCATCAAGACTATGCCCATAAGGCACCTAAGTTGCTTTATAGATAAATGATTAACAAAAACAGAACATGGGTTATGTTAGGCAAAGGGAAAACAGGTATTAACCTGTTTTTTATTTTATAATTTACTTATGAGTAAGAAAATAAAAATATATTTAGCTAACGGTTTGTTTAATGCAGCCGATCGACTATTAAATGAAGTCATTTATAAAGAACTATTAAAAGTTAATGGCATTGAAGTATATGCCCCACAATTTAATCTTGCGATTAATGATAAGAAAAAATCTGCTGGATCAAAACCTATTTATGAAGGGGATACTGCTAAACTACAATGAGCTGATGTTCTAGTAGCAGTTATTGATGATGGTGATTTAGGAACCGCTACTGAAATTGGTTGAGTAGCTGGTTATAACTCAACTCAGCCTAAAACAAAACAAAAAACAATCCTTGGATTGTTTACTGATGTTAGAGAACCATCTAAAACATGGTCAGCATCAAAAAATACTGACATGAAAAATGATTTAGCTGAAAGCCAATATTGTTACATCAACCTTTATATGACTGGTGCTATTAAAAAATATGGAAAATTATTTGATAATTTAAATAGTTTGCTAAATCATTTAAAGAAAATGATTCATAAATAGTTTATTGGAACCTAACCAAATGGAAAGGAACAAGGTTCTGACCCTTGCATGTGCGGGTTTGGTTCCTATTGTTCCACCCATTATAAAAGAGGTATAATACCTCTTTTTTATATAGTATTTAATATATAGCAATATAATTATTTAGTATACATAGATGTTATACAAAAGGATTTTATATTCAATGAAAAAAACTAAAATTTTGATGCCTATCTTAGGCGCTAGCGCTATTGCATCTGCAATAGCTCCTATGATGTCTATTTCAAGTTGTGGTTCCCAAAAAACTACCATTACTGAAGCTAGATTTAATAGTTCTTGATCTTTAGATTTCGTATATGATAACGGAGCAGCAAGTACAACAAGAAAAACTGAAGCAATGTTTGCTGTTAGTTTAATTAAAGCAAGATATAAAAAAGTTTCAGTTAAACTTGTATCTGTTGTGGACCCAACTGGGGCCGATGCTACTGGGGATTTTACTATATTAGAAGAATCTTCATCTCAGGCTATTACAAGTGGTCAACAATTATTGTATTTTAGAATTACAGTCAAAGATGATGCACAAGAAGTTTATAGTAACTATGGAAACTATGTTGCAAAAGTTAAATTTACAATAGACAAGAAGGATTATGTCTTTAATGATTTCAAAATTAGAGTTGCTAAAGCGACAGATGAATCTGACTTCCAAATCACTACTACGTCTGCTACTAAAGTAGTTAATGGTTTTAATGAATCAGTAAAAGCACATTGAGAAGATTGTGAACTTTTTGTTTTACCTAAAGGCACAACTGGAATAGGCAATTATGCTTTCTATGACAACGATGCAGGTGAATCAACAATCCCTGAAAACATGGCATATCTAATGTTAGATTCTACCTTTGGTACACAATCAACACTTCAATTGATAGGTAATTATGCATTCCATAAAGCTGCCTTTGGTGGTGATTGCTATATTCCTAATACAGTTACAACTATTGGTGAAAATGCATTCCAAGCTTGTACATTTGATCAAAATTTATATATCGCACCGTTTAATAAAAAAGCTAATTTAACAACAATTGGGCAAAATGCTTTTTCAAATTGCACTTTTAGAGGAGATCTTATTATTCCTGAATCTAATAATCCAATAACAATCAAGGCGAGTGCATTTCAAAGATGCAATTTTGATGGTACTTTAAATATTTCCAAATCTGTTAAATTTGTTAATGCTAATGCTTTTAGTTATACGACATTTAAACAAGTTGTTTTCAACCAAGAAGAGACTACATTACAACTTCAATTCTCAACTGAATGCTTTAATAATTGTGGTCGATTAACTGGTGACCTTGTTATTCCAAATCGATGTACGCAATTAAAAACCCAAATATTTAGCCATTGTGATTTCACAACAATTTCCATTCCCAAAGATATTGTATATAATACTGGAACCTCATCAGGCCGACATTTTGCTTATAATAAAAAATTATCAAAATTAGATCTTTCAAGAATAGACAGTATTGAGGATAATTTATTTGCTGATCCTGAGACTGTAACTTATGCAGCACCATCAAATGTGTTTGACAAATCTGGAACAGAAGTCACTAAGCTGACTGTAATACTTAATAATAATCTTTGACCTCAAAGAGAAGAAGTTAAAACTAAATTGAGATCAAAAGGAATATCATCATCGCTGTTGATATCTTTTAAATTAGCAATCTAACTCTTAATAAGTTATTAATAATAAAATAGGACATAGTCCTATTTTTATTTTGTTTTATAATATATAGCACTATGAAAAATCAATTTGATGTAATAGTTATAGGCGCTGGTCATGCCGGTCTAGAAGCTGCATTTGCTGCTTCTCATTTAGGTATGAAGACAGCTTTAATTACATTAAATGAAGAACATATTGGCGATACTCCTTGTAACCCATCAGTTGGTGGGCCTGCTAAAGGAGTGGTCACAAGAGAAATTGATGCTTTAGGTGGAATGCAAGGCATTGCTGCTGATAAAGCCCAATTACAAATGAAACTTTTAAATGCTGCTAAAGGTGCTGGAGTATGAGCACTACGTGCTCAAATCGATAAAGTTAAATATCATGAATTTTGAGTTAAAGCTATTAATGATCAAAAGAATTTAACATTAATATTAGATGAAGCTCGTGAACTAATTGTTAAAGATAAAACCTTAAGAGGTGTTAAATGTGCCAAAGGCACATATATGTGTAAAGCAATGGTTCTAACTACCGGAACATATTTAAAACCTATTTGTCATCGTGGCCAAGAAGCGCTGCATGAAGGACCGAGTGGTCAACAAGGAGCAAACTATCTTTCTGATAGTATGCAAGAATTAGGAATTAAACTAATTCGTTTAAAAACTGGTACACCACCACGAATTCTAAAATCAAGTATTGATTTTAGCAAGATGTCAATCGAACCCGGAACAAATGATACCTTATCATTTGAACATTATGATCCAACCTTCTTACCGTTTGACATGCAAACTAATTGCCACTTAACTTATACTAATGAAAAGACTCACAAAATTATTCGTGACAATATTTCTAAGTCAGCAATGTATTCGGGAAGAATTCATTCAATTGGTCCACGTTATTGCCCAAGTATCGAAGATAAAGTTATGAGATTTGCGGATAAAACAAGACACCAAGTTTTTGTTGAACCTGAATCTGCAAGTTGAGATTCAATGTATCTTCAAGGATTGTCAACAAGCTTTGACCGTGAAACTCAAGAAAAGATTATTCATTCAGTAGCTGGTTTAGAAAAAGCTGTATTCCTTAAATATGCATATGCAATCGAATATGATGCAATTGATCCAACGCAATTAAAACTTAACTATGAGTTAAAAGCAATTAAAAACCTATTCTGTGCTGGACAAATAAATGGCACGAGTGGTTATGAAGAAGCAGCTGGACAAGGACTACTTGCTGGAATCAATGCTGTCATGAACATTAAGAAAAAAGAACCATTGGTTCTTAAACGTTCTGAAGCATATCTTGGAGTTTTAACCGATGATATTATGACTAAAGGGATTACTGAACCTTATCGTTTGTTAACATCAAGAGCGGAACATCGCTTATATTTAAGAAACGATAATGCGCAAGAGCGTCTAATCGAATATGGAAAGAAAATAGGCTTAGTTAGAAAAGAAGTTTATGCTCAATACAAAAAGAACTTACTAATTTTTAACAAACAAATAAAATATTTGAAGGAACACAAAGTTCATCAAGTTAATAAGTTATTAAAACAATACAAATGTGGCAACTATACTTTATATCAACTTATTAAACGACCAGAAGTTAAATCACTAGATGTCTTGACTGCATGTAAAGTAAAGAATATTCATCCCGACATCTGTAAGAAACTTGATATTAATATCAAGTTTGAAGGCTATATTGCTAACCAACTTAAAACAATTAAAAAACTGTCTAACCTTGCTAAAACCTCATTAACATCAATCAAAAACTATAAAGAAGTTCCAAACCTAACGCTAGAGGCAATTGATAAATTAAATAAAATAATGCCTGTGGATTTAGAACAAGCAAGTCGTATCTCTGGTATTAATTTAGTTGATATTGCAATCATAAAAAACTATATAACAAATAAAAGCAAGAAGAATGACTAAGACTGAATTTATTAAAAAAGTAGTTGATGCATTTGAATTATCAAATTGTGATCAAGACAAGATTAGTAAACAATTAGATGTTTATAAAGATTTTTTGCAACAACAAAATCAAGTAATGAATTTAACTCGTTTAGATGGTGATGATGTTATTTGATCAAAATACTTTTGACAATCAATGATGGTCTATCGTTTAGTTGACTTTAATACCGTTAAAACAGTATTAGATGTTGGCTCTGGCAGCGGTATTCCAGGTTTTGTCATTAAATTGTTTTTTCCAAACATTAAGTTAACTATCGTTGAAGCTAGCCATAAGAAATGTGAATTTATGACTGAATTAGCAAAGCGATTACATTTAGTAAATGTAGAAGTTATTTGCCAACGAATTGAACAAACATCAACTAAACATCAATTCGATTTAGTAACTGCTAAAGCAGTTGCTCCGTTAGAAACTATTTTAGAATTAACTGCTCCATTTGCTAAATCAGATGGCTTGGTGGTCATCCCTAAGGGGAAAAATTATCTAGCTGAAGTCAAAGACTTAAATCGTGAATTAAAACAATTGGCAGCGAAGTTATTAACAGTTGATCATCTTTTGGATGATGGATTAGATTTCTTTACTGTCATTGCTAAAAAGACAGGCAAGACTAATCCAAAGTATCCACGAGACTATAAAAAGATTATCAAAGGATTTGACTATGGCAAATAAAACCATTGCAATCGTTGATATAAATAGTGCACGCAAGCAAAATATAGAAACATTATTATTTGCATGCATCCTAGAAAAGAAGGTTAATAAATTAGCAGTTCTTGATCTTAACCAGTATGAAAAAAGTAATTTGCTACCTGGACGAGATGAATGAAAAAAAACAAGCGAAATTTTAACGACAAAGCTTTTTGCTAATACTTCATACCAAATTTGTGCTAGCTCGCCGCAAACGCAAAATAAACTATTAAATTTAGTAAACACATTGCAAACCAACAACGACATTTTGCTTTTGAACATGAACAACCAACAGCACAAATCAAATAGCCCGTTTTACGAAATAGTTAATGAAATAGTTATCTTTGCTGATCTTGAGCGTAATGTCACAAATAATATTATTAATTTCTTTTTAAAACATAATTTAAAGGGCAAGCACATTCACCTAATAGTGCACAACTATAAATTAAATATGCAAAGTGAAAAAGCGTATTTGAACTTGTTAAAACAGTTTAAACAAAATAATATTGTTATTAATAATATCGACACTGTTCCAGACTTTGCTAATCTATCTGACCTGGAAAATATTGACCCATGGTTAGATATTTATAAATTAATCAAAAAAACATGATAAAAAAATGACCGCGCTGTGCGATCATTTTTAAAATTATTTTTCTTCTTTTGGTTCTGACTTGACAAATGTGTCAGGTTGTTTACCGCGAACGTTAACTACTTTTCTTTGAACTTTAATTACTTCTGGTAGAACGATTTCCCCATCAGCTTTGCCAACAACTTTAGTTGGTTCACCTTTAGCTGAAGCAATTGCATCAGCAAGGATTGATAGGATTAATCATTGAGTTCGAATTGAATGAGTGTTAGCAGGAATGATGAAATCAATTAAGTCAGGGTTAGCATTAGTATTTGCAATAGCAATTACAGGGATATGTAAATCTCTTGCTTCCTTAACAGCATTGTGTTCAGCCACTGGGTCAGTTACAACTACCACTTGTGGTAAACCTTTCATATTCTTGATACCACCAATGAACTTTTCTAGTTTAGCAACTTGACGTTGCATATCTAGTTGTTGTTTCTTAGTGTACCGACCTACATTTTCAGATTCAAGTAAACTTGATAGACGGTGTAACTTGTTAATTGAGTTGTTAACTGTTTTGAAGTTTGTTAATGTTCCACCTAATCAACGTTGGTTGATATAGAAGGCACCACAACGTTTTGCTTCTTCAGCAACATATTGTTTAACTGAATCATTGTGTGTTCCAACAAATAGAACTTTGCCATCTTCTTTAGCAATGTCATGTAAGAAATTGTAAGCTCGGTTAGAGAAAACAATAATCTTTAACATATCAATGATCAAGTTTCTTGATCCTTTTGAACGATAGATGAATGGAGCCATTTTTGGGTTTCATAGGTTGGCAGCTAGTCCAACATGTGCACCTGCCTCCATTAATTTATTTACCGAAATAATTTTCTTTAGGTCTTTGTTAGTCTTGTTAGATTCAAAGAACATGTTAACCTTAGCTTCAATAGTATCCTTAGCAGAAGTTGCTTCCTTACCATTTGGATTCTTTGCAGCTAATGGTTTTTTACCAGCTGGTTTTCTTGGATGCTTAGCTGGTTTTTTAATTGCAGTAACTTCAGTTTTTTCTGTAGCTACTTCAGTAGTTTTTTCAACTTGATTTGGCATTATATTACCTCTTTGTGTTTAGTTATTATATGTATTTATGAAAGTTACTTAGCAAGTTTTATGTCATCAAAACCAACTTCAAATGCATTGGTTCTACCAAACAATTCGTATTCGACTTTGACTGTTTGTTTTTCAAGGTTAATTGCAATAACCTTGCATTTTTCACCAGCAAATGTACCACTAAGGATTTCAACATCTTGTCCAACTTTTACTGGAGCTTCCTTTAATACTGGTTTAGGTTCAGGTTGTTTAACAACCTCTTTTTCTTCTTTCTTAATTGCTGATTCACCAGCAGCGATACGTGCGGCATATTCAGCTGCAGCTGCATCATTAATTAAGCGTTCATATTCATCCACTGAACAAGGGATAGGCTTAGCCGCTTTTCCGGTTGAACCAACAAATCCCATAACACCTACAGTGTTTCGGATGTTATATCAGATATCATCATCAAGATCACATAGAACAAAGATATAGTTACCAAAACGGTTTACACGTTTAGTCTTAACTCTTTTGTATCTACCATCAGGTAGAGTTTCCCATGTGATAGTCTTAGTATTCTTTAAAGTTTTAGGTAGTTCAGCACTATTCTTGTTAAACAACTTTTCTGAAGATTCACGTTTCATGAATACACGAATTTGTTTAACCTTTGGTTGTTCGCCATTTGCCAATGGTGCTGAAGGATCGTTTTCAAATGTTTTAACAAAGTTGGCATAGCCAAAGTTGTTCATCTTTTCACGTAATGATTGAGCAATTGATTCTTCTTGTCCACCAACTGCTGTAATTACGTATCATTGCATTCTATTAATTTCCATAATCTATCTTCCTTAATGCATGCTAATGACGATCATATCGATAGCAAAGAAAATAATCGCAAGGAACGCACATACTAATATAACAGTAACAAAGTCTTTAACCATGTCACGTTTATTATGTCATGTAATTCTTTTTGATTCTTTTGCTAGACCTTTAGATCAAGTTGTCATCACAAGCGAGAATGGACGTGGTAAGTTCTTGTTTTCTTTAAGATCAATGATCTTAGCATCAATCTTGTCAATTCTTTCTTGGATTACACCCTTGTATCAAGGGTTTTTAGTTTTTTGAAGTTGAGCAGTGTAACGTGCTTTACGTTTTTCTAGTTTAGCAATTTTTCTTAATCGCATTGCTTCAACTTTTTGCTCAGCTTTTCTATCTCTTTCTTCTTGTTTTAGTTCTTGTTTACTCTTACTTGCTTCAGTAGTAGTATTAGAACTATTATTAGTATTAATGTCAGCCATTATCTTGTTTCCTTATGTTTAGTGACTTTTTTACACTTTGGACAATATTTGTTTAAGACGATACGTTCAGTTGATAACGTATTCTTCGTAATATGGTAATTACGACTTAAACATTCGTCGCAAACTAATATAACTTTTTTTCTCATAAATAATCTTGGTTAAGAAAAAAAGCCCGAGGGCCTTTTTTAATAACTACTATATTATATATACAAAAGTTATTTTTTCTTAGTTTCTTTATGAACTGTCACTTTCTTACAGAAAGGACAATATTTTTTAAGTTCTAGTTTGTCAGGATTGTTCTTAGCATTTTTAAATGTTAAATAATTAATGTGATGACAAACTGAACATTCTAATCTAATACTTCTTTTAATAGCCATAGTTAATTCCTATTCCAATATTATACTAATATTTCTTTGTTATATTTTCAATTTCTGCAAGGGATTTGTAACCAATGATTCTTTCAGTGGCTGTTCCATCAATAACAATAAACATTGTTGGGACAGCGTGAATACCATATTGTGCTGCAGCCTCACTATGCACATCTGAGTCAACTCGTAGAACCGATCAATCAGGGTGAGCATTAGTGAATGCTTGTAATTGCGTTTCTAACATTTTGCATGGACCACATCATTTAGCGTATACATCCACAATAACCTTACGCGAAATACGATTCAATACAGTTTGAATGTCTTCACCTTTTTGTAATTCGATAATCATTTTATTTCCCCTTTTTAGGTTCAGGTTTATAGTTTTTAACTTCTTCTAAGTTATTAGCTATAAATTTACACTTAGGATAATTTGTACAGCCAATGAATGGTTTGCCTCGTTTGCTTGTTCTTTGAACAAGGTTGTGTCCACAAACTGGACATTTAACATCCAATTCTTTTGTTCCTGGGAATTCAGCATATTTACAGTTTGGATAGTCTGAACAACCAATGAATTGTTTTTTAGTTTTCTTACTAAAGCGGTAGACAAGTGGTTTACCACATTTAGGACAATTACGGCCAACTTCTAACGATTTAGCTTCAATAGTTTTTGTCTTAGATGCTACTTTCTTTTCAAACTTTGGGACAAATGATAGTAATCATTTATTTCATGGTTCTTTTTCATCGGCAATGGCATCTAGTCTTTCCTCCATTTCCTTAGTGAAGTTCTTGTCAATAACATCATCAAAGTTGTTAATTAAACCTTCAATAACAGAGTTACCAATAGGTGTCATAAAGAATGCACGATTCTTTACTTCACAATAACCACGTTCAGGGTTAACATCCACCATCATTCGGTATGTTGAAGGACGTCCTACTCCTGCATCATCTAGGGCTTTAACCAAGCTTGCTTGGTTATATCTTGCTGGTGGTTCAGATACATGTTTAACTGCTTCAATAGATTTAGCAGTAAACTTTTGTCCATCCTTATATTGCTTGGTTGTACCAGCACCAACTAGTGCGGTATCAGCATATACACGTTTATAACCATCAAAGTCTAAAACGTTAGAGTATGTAAAGAATTTACATCCATCGTTTTTAAAACGAATTGTTTTGTGAGTGTAACGACAAGGTGTCATTAGACAAGCAATTGAACGACGTCAAATTAACTCATACATCTTGGCATATTCATCTTTGATTTTGCCTTTAAGCTTGCTTGGTAATGTAAATGGGTTAATAACTCTAATACATTCATGAGCATCTTGAACATTATCCTTGTTGTTTTGCTTTGTTGATCTTTCACCAGGATTAACATATTCATCACCATAGGCAGATAAGATAAATTTTTTAGCAGCAATTTTGAATGTGTCAGACATTCTGACACTATCAGTACGTGGATAAGTAATTAATGCAGTTTGCTCACCATCAATTTCTACACCTTCATATAAGTCTTGGATAACTTTAGTTATACGACTTACTGATCATCCAAATAAGTTACTAGCAACTTGTTGCAATGTAGAAGTTTTGAATGGGTCTTGTGGATTACGACGCATTATCTTAACATCTTCTTTGCCCTTTGGGTAGTAAACTTCAAAATCCTTTTCAAGACCAGCTTTAATGTCAAGAACTTCTTTTTCACTCTTGAATTCAAGAATAGCAGTGTCTTCTTTTTCTTGGTCACGGACTTTTGTTCCAACTCGACGTAAGAAGATCTTTTCACCATTAGATAGTGTAACATCTAATGTGTAAGTGGTTACTGGTTTAAAACGATTAATTTCTTGCTCACGCTCGTAAATAAATTTTAAAGCAACGGATTGAACACGACCAGCAGATGAACCGTTAAATTTATCACGAACAAATCGTGATAAATCATAACCAACAACACGGTCTAGAACACGACGAGCAAATTGAGAGTGAACTCAGTTCAAATCAATTTTTCTTTCGCGTTTAATTGCTTCCTCAATAGCATCTTTAGTAATTTCATTGAAAGTAATTCGGACACATTTTTCTTGACTGGGTTTTGGTAAGATTTCAAATACGTGTCAAGCGATAGCTTCACCTTCACGGTCAGGGTCGGTTGCAAGATATATCTTGTCAGCCTTGGCAGCCATGTCTTTGATTTTATCAATAATTTCTTTTTTAGATTTCTTAGTTTTAGAATTGTAAGAAATCCTTCAGTTAGGTTCGTAAGTTTTTGGGTCAAAGGCTTTAGAACCAGAACTTGGAATGTCACGAATATGACCAACTGTTGCTAAAATGCTAAAATCTTTTCCTAGATACTTACCGATAGTTTTCTCTTTGTTAGGCGATTCGATGATTACTAAATTTTTTGCCATAATATTTAGAATTATATATATAGTCTATTTTTTATTACATAAATAAAAACTATATATATGTAATATATATAAAAGTTAGTTTTTTGATAGATAAATCTTATCTAAAACATCAATTTGGTCAATTACAACAATGTTATTTTTGCTAAATTCTTTAGCAACTTTTGAATTATAAACATCCTTTAAAATTCCGATTTTAATGTTCTCTTTTTCACAATATTCAGCAATCGATAATATTTGCTTTGCTTTTAAATCTGAAATGATTAAAGCTTGTAAACTTAAACCAAGATACAATCTTTCTTGTCATTGATTAGAATAATCAACATTCGGCTTTCTTTCTCATATCTCAGAACAAAATGCATTCTGCATTATCACATTTTCATCACTGAGAATGTTTTGAAAGGTTTTGTTTTTACTATTTTTCAATTCTTCTAGATAGAAAATATTGTTTGATGGGAATGTTGATAAAATATCAAGCATCTCTTTATTTGATTTTTTAACTCATAATAAACCAACATCATTTGTTCGCAAATGATCTAGGTACTGTTCGTTGGTTGAATTGATTTCACCAAAGATGGTAACGATGTTACCATGCAAGAGTCTAGTTTTACCATAATTGAACACACCAAATGGTGGTTTATAGATAGCTTTCAAATTCTTCGGATAGTCTGAACTAATCAAAGTGATTCAGTCTGCATCCACTTCATTGATGGCTTTTTTAATCTCATATACTTTTAATTCTTCTTTCTTTTGCAAGCTATCGTAGATAGCCATTCATTCACCAAAGTATTTAAGTGATAGGTATAATAAAATTTCATCCATATAATTTTCTCCACATACAGATTTGCCAAAAAATAAAAAAATTTAGGAAATATTTTTTCCTAAATCTTTGTAAGTAGTGATGAATAGTGAACTAATGCTTAATTAAGTCTGGACGATATTTGCGTGTTTTAGCCAAACGATTGGCTTGACGGAACTGAGCAATTTTTTTGTGGTCACCAGATAATAATACTGCTGGAACCTTATGCCCATCATATTCAACTGGTCGAGTATATGTGTCATAATCTAAAAGATTATCAGTAAAGGTTTCACTATCTAATGAAGCATTGGTAATGACACCTTTAATTAATCTAGTAACAGCCTCGGTAATAGCCATTGCTGGTATCTCCCCACCTGTAAGTACATAATCACCTATTGATATAACTCGATCAACATAGTTAATAATACGTGAGTCAAAACCTTCATAATGCCCACATATAATAATTAAGTCCTTTTTGCTTCTTGCTAAAGCTTTGGCTTTAGCTTGATTAAATAATCGGCCTTGTGGACTTGCAAGGATTACTAAACTATTTTTAGTTCAATATTTCTTGATTGCATCAACAATTGCTGGCAAAGCAATAATCATTCCTGCTCCGCCACCAAATTGATAATCATCAACTTTTTTATGTTTGTTTTTAGAAAAATCACGGAAGTTAACAATTGTTAACTTGATTTTCTTATGTTCAATAGCTCGTTTAATAATAGAAAACTTTTTAAAGTTTTCAAACATTTCTGGGAATAAAGTTAGAATTGTGATCTTCTTCATTATTGACTACCTTGACGTTGAAGGTTAAATGGACCGTCGATGGCATCTAATTTAGAAATAGTAATTGTTGAATCTCTATCAATAGAGTTGATTTGATCAATAATCATTGGAAGCTCTGTAGCTGCACAGATAGTGATAAACATTTGTTGTTTCTTTTTGCTGTAGCCACCAATTCTTTCAGCTAAGCTACTACCATGAACATATTTGTTCTTGTATAACAAATCTCTGATTTGTTTAACTTTCTTACTATATACTTCAACACGACATTTCTTTGAGTTTGGATATAGTCTCTTGTAAATAGCTACAAAGATAAGCATTGAAATAACTGTTCCAACTCAGTTAGCACTAAAGAAGAATTCAACACTGCGACATTCAGGGCATGCTAAGCATGCTGGAGTAAATGTTCCAATTGCTGATGCTAAAGTAATCATTCCTAAGTTTAAAGCTAAGAAGAATGTTCCGACATCTTTCTTTTTAGCTCCAGCTAAATAAACAGAGATGATATCAGTTCCAGCTGTTGAACCACCAACAATGAAGAGAATTGCAAAGACAAATGATGCAATGAATGCGTACGTTACAGTTGAAAGAATCAATAGAATAGGTTTAACATAGTTAGATGGGTGAAAATCTGGCGCTAATGCTTCAGGTACACTAAATGGTAAAACTTGAATGTGATACTTTTCAGTTAAGATGTGGATTCATTCTGAATGTGATGATTCTTGAGCACATCATAATGTAGTGTTACCAAATAATGATCAACCTTCAATACCAGGAATGAAGTCAAAGACAAATCCTGATAAACTGTTAGTAATTAGGAATGTTAAGGTTAGCAAAGCAAACCTTCTTCCAACTTTGAATCAAGCAAAGACAAACAATGGAATATTACCAACTAATAACAATCCCCAGAATAAACCAGAATAGATTGTGGCATTGAAATGGCCTGTCTTATCGGTAATAAAGTAGTTACATAGCTTTGCTATACCTTGTAGGAAACTTGATAATCCAAAACTAAATGCTCCAGTATTCTTAATGAAACAGGTAGTTAAGAAAGCAAATACAATTCCACATAAGCCAGCAATAACATATTTAAGTGGAAGCGATTTATTTAAATAAAGTTTGGCAAATGGAATGGGTTTAGCATGTAAATGTCTAAGTTCATATTTACCAAAATTAAAATTGGTTCGTTTGTTTGAATTTTTCATAACAAATATATTATATAAAAATAAAAATAAGAAGCTATGCTTCTTATTTCTTGTTTTCAGCGATTCTTGCTGATTTTCCAGAACGTTGTCTCATATATGAGATATATGCACGACGAACTTTACCTTTTTTGTCAACATTAACTTTAACAATTTGTGGTGAGTGCATTGGGAAAGTTTTTTCAACACCATTTTCTTTTCTTAAGATAAAAGTTCTTGAGTTTGTACTGCCTTTAATGCGTAAGCATACGCCAGTAAAAGTTTGAATTCTTGCTTTCTTACCTTCGATAATTTTATAACTAACAGAGATTGTGTCACCAGCTTTAAAATTAGGGATGTCATCACGCATTTGACCTTTAACAATTTTACTTAAAATTGCTTGCTTGTTGATATTTGCCATAATTATTTAGCCTCCTTAGCAGCAGCTGGTTTAGTTTTTCCAGCAGCACGTTTCTTAGAGACTTTTCTCTTAGCTTTCTTGCCATGTTTTTTAGTAGCTAGGAATTTAGAATAAATTCCTTTCTCTTTTAAAATACTTAAAACTGTATCACATGGTTGGGCACCTTGTGATAATAATTTAAGTGTTAATTCTTCGTTGATCTTTGCCTTACCAGTTGTTGAATCATAAGTACCTAATAAATGTAAATACTCACCGTCACGTCTTTTACGTGAATCGATGGCAATGATTCGGTAAGCTGGTAGTTTGTGACGACCTAACTTTGTTAATCTAATTTTAACCATATAAAACTCCCAATGTGTTTTATTTTTTCCATTTTGTCTTTATATTATATGTAATTTTTAAAAATTTACTTATTAAATAACATAAAATTATTATTGTTAGAGGTCAAAGATGAAACGAATAGGAATCTTATATGACAAAGATAGTAAGAAAGTATTCTTACTACCTGAACAAGTGAAGCAATTAACTAGTAAAGGAATTATTGTCAATGTAGCCGCTGGACTAGGACAAGGCTTAAATATTAGTGACACACAGTACTTATCAGCAGGAGCTAGAATTTTTAAACAATATAGCAGTGTAATTGATTCATCTGATGTTATTGTCAAAGCTAGTAGCTTTGTTAAAAATGAAGCTGAACATATGAATGGTAAGATTGCAATCACTACCGCTAACTTCGTTTCAAATGTTGACATGCTTTATTACTTATTAACAAGCAATGTTATTGGTTGTGAATGATTATCTTTAAAAGATAAAAGTGAATACGTTTTCTTTTCAGAACTTGAAGCCGCTAAAGCTAACTTAACAATGGTTGCAATTAAGCAAGCAATTGAAAAAGGCCTTGATAAACACAAAAAGCCTTTTCCAATCCACCCACGTATGTTAATTTTAAATGGATCTGAATGTGCAGTTGCTATAGCAAAGATTGCACTTAAAGATGGATTTGAAGTAACAATTGCAGATCAAGATCTTAAACATGCAGAAAGCTTAAGAAGAACATTAGCTTTTGCTGGCAAGATTAATGTTTGTGATGCACATTACGAAACAATTCTAGAACAAGTTCGTGATAAAAATATTTTTATCGCCACAACAATTAATCCTTCTGAATTAACAAAGTTAAGAATTACAAAAGAAATGGCAGTAAAGATGCCAGAAGGTTCATTACTTGTTGACACAAGTTGTCAAAATGGTTATGCTTTCCATTTCATTAAGAAATTTGCTGATAAAGAACTTAAATGAAATGAATTAGAAAAACGTTATTACTTAGCACCAGCTGATATGTCTGAATTAGTTGCTCGAACTGCTTGTGAAATTATTTCAAAGAAATCAGTTCCATATTTAATTGATATTGCTGAAAAAGGACCAGCAAGTCCATACTTGTCAAAAATAATTGTTTGTCAAGACAAAAAAGTCGTTGATGAAACTATTAACAAGCAACTACGTTTATATTAGACTTTTAATTTGATTTACAAAATCATCAACTTGTTTTTGAGAGACTGAGCTACTTGATAATATGGCACAGTCTTTTTTATTAGCTAAAACTTCTTTAGTGAGCTTGTATGTTTTTGGGTCAACAAAAACTACATTCTTTTCTTTTGTTTTAACGTAGTTAAATAATTCTTTTCCATTATGACTTTGACTATCGGATAAAACAAATGCTATGTCATATGGTTTTATTTCTTCGACAGCATGTTGTCTTTGACGACTTGATTGGCAAAGTGTGTTACTAAATTTTATAATGGCTGGTTCAGTAAATCAAGGGCGTGTTGCTTCAAAATCTTTTTCATTCATTGTTGATTGACATACAACTTGAACATACGGTTTGTCTAAGACTTTTTGTAAGTCTTCCTTAGTTTTATAAACTGTTAAATTTACTCCACCTAATGCTTTAGCAGCAATTGCTTCAGGATGGTTTTTATCACCATAATAAGCAACATGATAACCATGAGCAATAGCATAGGTTATTTTGCCAAGAATGTTCATAACATATGGACATGTTAAATCATAAATTTTCCATTTTTTTGATTCAGCATACATAATTGCTTTTGGATCAGAACCATGTGCTGAAAAAATAACTACGTTGTTATCGGTAGTGATGCTCTTAACTAAAGCTAATCGATCATGTGTTGGGTTGTCAAGAATCCTTACATTTTTGTTTTTTAAAAGTTGTTGGCAAACAATATCGTTGTGGACCACATTACCAATTAAGTAAATATTTGCTGAAGGATAATCATCGATTATCTTTTCAGTTTTTTCTAAAACTTTTTTCACACCGTGGCAAAAACCACAAGGTTGAACAATATGAATTTCCATATATTAATTATCTATTTTTTAAATGAAAAAAATCATAATCTATATAATTAGTTTTATATGGCAGACCTAAAGGAACAAATTAAAAATAGTCTTAATATGGGTAAGACTGGCTTAGAAATGAAAGCCAATCTTAACACTAAAGAACCAAAGATCCAACAAAGTTGGATCAGTTCTAAAGTTTATGATCAGGTCCTTGCACATAACTATAAATCAAACAAACAATGGATTCTTCATGATGGGCCACCATATGCAAATGGTGATCTTCATGTTGGTCATGCACTAAACAAAATTTTAAAAGATATTATCGTTCGTTATAAAAATGCAAAGGGTTATTATGCTCCATTTGTTCTAGGTTGAGATACACACGGCTTACCAATTGAGCATGCTTTAAGTAAGAAACTTGGTAAAGATTACAACCAATTAACTATTAGTCAAAAACGCCAAAAATGTTATGACTTTGCTTTAGCAAACATTGCTAAACAAAAAGAACAATTCAGTAAGTTTGGATTGTTTACCGACTTTGATAAGTTCTATATGACAATGAGCAAAGACTATGAAACAAGGCAATTAAACTTGTTCTTAGCTTTGATTGAACAAAACTTAATCTTTCAAGCTCTTAAACCAGTTTATTGGTCTTGATCAAGTCAAACAGCTTTAGCTGAAGCAGAAATTGAATACAAAGATTTAGAAGCATATTCAATTTATGTTGGTTTCAATGTTGTTGATGGAAAACAACTTTTAGAAAAAGGTGACAAGATTGTTATTTGGACAACGACTCCTTGAACAATTCCAAGTAACTTAGCGGTTGCTGTTAATCCCGAATTTGATTATGTCCGTGCTAAGGTTGGCAACAACTACTATGTAGTTGCCGACAAACTTTTAAGATCCATTGCTAAAGCTTTAGGCTGAGAAAAAGTTAATGTTGTTAAAACATTTAAAGGTAAAGAACTTGAAAAGGTAATGTACGGACACCCACTTTATAAAAAAGTGTGTCCAGTTATCTTAGCTGATTATGTTTCAATGGAAGATGGAACTGGTTGTGTTCATAACGCACCCGGTTTTGGTGATGATGACTACTTAGCTTGTAAAGCATACAAGATTGAACCATTCTGTCCAATTGATAAACTTGGAAAGTTTACTGCTGAAGTTAATGATAGTGAATTGGTTGGTCTTTTCTATGACGACGCTAATGAAATAATCGTCAAACGATTAGCAGCATATGGTAATTTATTAAAACAAAGTAAGATAACTCACTCGGCCGCTATCGATTGAAGAACGAAGAAACCTGTTTTATATCGTGCAACTAAACAATGGTTTGTTAACATTAATTCTATTAAGAATGACATTATCAAAAACCTTGATGCAGTTAAATTTAATTCTGAATCAAATAAGAATCATATGAAAGAAATGATACAAAATCGTTCTGAATGATGTATTTCAAGACAAAGAGTTTGAGGTGTTCCAATTTGTATCATCTATGATGATAAAGAACAACCAATTCTTGATTTAGATCTAAACAAACGCATTGTCGAAATCTTATCAAAAGAAGGAACCAATACTTGATTTGAAAAACCAGTCGAATATTTCTTAACTGACAAATATCTATCAGGCAAAGGCTTTAGCAAATGTTTAGATACAATGGATGTTTGATTTGACTCAGGTTCAAGTCATATGATGTTTGAATCATTAGGATGAGACAAACAATGTGATCTTTACCTAGAAGGTAACGATCAATATCGTGGCTGATTTAATTCATCAATTATTACTTCAACAATTGTTAAGAAATGTTCTGCTTACAAACAATTAATTAGTCATGGTATGACTGTTGATGAACAAGGACGAAAGATGTCTAAGTCTTTAGGCAATGGTGTTGATCCATTAAAAGTATGTAATCAATATGGTGCTGATATTTTAAGAATGTGAGTAGCTAACAGCAACTACGTTGCTGATGTAGCAATTTCAGATAACATTCTTAAACAAATTTCTGAAATTTATCGAAGAATTAGAAACTCATTATTTAGATTCTGTTTAAGCAATGTTGATGATTTTGATTTCGCTAAAGATGCTAAATACTTCTTTAGTCCAGAAGATTTATATGTTTTAAATCAACTTAAAACAAATATTGAAAAAATCAATCAAGCTTATGAAACATTTGATTTTTCGGTAATTGTTAAAACAATTAACGCTCACATTATTGAATTAAGTAGCTGATACTTTGACTTAATCAAAGACACACTATATTGTGATGAAGCAAATAATGAAAAACGTCGTACAGTTCAAACCGTTCTATATTTCTTATTTAATAGTTATTTATGTTTCTTAGCACCAATTATTCCACACACAGCATTTGAAGTGTTCCAATTTGTTAAAAAACCAAATAAAGCAGCCAACATAATGTTAGAACCTTGAGTTGATAAACTTCCATTTGAAGTTGAACCAATTAATCAAGCAATGTGAGATCAAATTTTTAAATTAAAAGATGTAACATTCACGAAGATTGAACAAATGCGTAATGATAAGATTATTGCTAAGAATAATGAAGCTGATGTAGTCTTAACATTTAATAATGAATATAATATTGATCCAGCATTATTAAAGAGAATCTTTAATGTTGCTCAAGTAACAATCAATTCGATTAAACGTGATAGATATGAAGCTGAAGTAACAAAAACTAATTTCGTTAAGTGTATTCGATGCTGAAATTATTATCCAGCTGATCAAGTTCACGATGATCTTTGTGAAAGATGTGCAAAGATAATTAAGAAATAAACTTATCGTTAGCAATAAACACTAGGTCTTTACCTAGTTTTTTATTCACATCTTGGGCAATCTTTTGCAGTTTATTAACTTTCTTTGGAAGTAGCTGTTGTTCTAATGACTCATTACCATCAGTCTTTTTAAGTTTAGAGATGTTGATACCTAATAGTTGAATCATACTTGAACCATCTCAAACTGTTCCTAATAGTTTGATTGCATAATTAGCTAAATCTTCTCATCGGTAGATATAACGATTCAATGTCATATTTTTTATGCGATTAACTCTGTTAATCTTATAGATAATTGAAACACAATTACCCATCATTTTATATGCTTCAAGTTTATGCTGCAACTCTTGAGCAATATATTGTAATGTTGTTTCAATTTCAACCGGATCGTTAGTTGGATCTAATAAGGTGTGGCTAACTGATTGACTCTTTGGATCATTCTTTGATGTATCAACAAAGTCATTGCCATGACCTAAAGCATTTTGATAAGTAATAAATCAATTACGATCAAGAGTTGCTTCTAGCAACTTAATATCATCAAAGTTAGCTAGATCGCCAATTGTATTAATTCCAATTGAACGCAAGCGTTTTGCAGTTGGTGGTCCAACAAAGAACATTTCTTCAATCGTCAAAGGTCAAATTTTTTGTTTTAATTCATCAGGTGTTAAAACGGTTGTGATTCCATGTGGCTTATTTAAATCAGTAGCCATTTTGGCTAGGAATTTATTGTAACTAATTCCAATTGAAACAGACAAGCCTAATGTTTTCTTAACATTATCTTGCAAGTTTTTAGCTAATAGAACTGGATCATTACAAAAATGTTTTAAACTATTAGATACGTCTAAGAAACATTCATCAATAGACATTTCTTCACAAATATTTGAATAATGTTTCTTGATGTAATCAAAAAACTGCATACTCATTTTGTCATAAAGTTCGTAATGACCTGGAACAACAATTAGTTTTGGATATTTGTTTAGTTCCATATAAATTGGTTTAGCAGCTTTAATTCCAAGCTTTCTTGCAGGATAGCTTGCACAAGAAACAACTGATCGTTTGTTTCTACCACTGACTACAAAAATCTTTCCTCTTAATTTCGGATTAACAATTTCTTCGCAACTACAAAAGAAAGCATCAAGATCAATATGGAATATTGTTTTACGCATGTTGATCCTTTCTAAAGCAAACTAAGAATTCTTGATTATTGCTTTTTGCTCCAAGAATTGGTGAATGGACAACTTCACTAATTGTAAGACCAACACTTTTTGCGTAATTACAAACGGAACTAATTGCTTGTTGATGATATTTGTCTGGGATAGAACCTTTGCAATGATCAAGAATTTGCTTTGTTAATTCAAACTGTGGTTTGATTAAACATACAAATGTGAAAGGATAATTAAATATTCTAACGACATGAGCAATTATTTTCTTTGCTGAGATAAAACTTACGTCACAAGCAATAAAATCAATATGTTCAAATTCATTTGTTTGAGTTTTACAAAAATGTGTTTGTTCCATTAGCACTACTTTATCACCCAATAATGATTTATCAAATTGGTTGCTACCAACATCAACGGCATAAACTTTTTTTGCTCCATGCTTTAGCATTACTTGCGTAAAACCACCAGTTGAACAGCCTATATCCAAACAAACTTTATCAGTTAAATCAATCTTAAATACTTCTAAAGCTTTTAATAATTTATAAGCTCCCCGTGATACTCAAATATCATTTGGCAAAGCTAATTCAACCTTATCATTTTCACTAACTAAATAGCTCGGTTTGCTTTCAACTAAACCATTAACTTTTACATAACCTGCACTAATAAATTGGTTAAGTTTATTTCGTGAGTAATTTGGATGAGATTTTGTTAAAAATTTATCTAATCTAATAGCCATAATTTTTACTTATATTTAAATTATAATAATTTATATATGGAAACACAATTTACAAAACGAACCTTTACCAAAACCCAAGTATCATTATTGACTAAGTCAATGTTGATAGCTGGTATTGCGTTCTTAATTATTGGGGGAGCAAGCTTTGGCTGAAGTGCGCTATTTAATAGCAAACTTGAAGGCAGCGACTTGGTTAATATTGGTTTACCAATTATGCTTGTTACATTATTAGTAAGCATGATTGTATCAATGATGTGAGTTAGCAACATGCTAAAGAATGGATCAATTGGTTTAACTATTGCCTGCTATTTGCTTTATATTCTAGCAACATCGATTGCCTTTGGCTGATTGTTTAGCGTTGCAACTAGAAATGCAAATTTACATGCTAGTTGACTAGCAGTAATGTTCTTTGTTGTTGGATTTGTCTTCTTATTTGCAACAATGATAGCAAAGATTATTTCATTACGTAGTGTTATTACTATGGGCAAGATCATTGGAGTAGTTGGAATTACAACAATGATATTATTCCTTGTATTCTTTATCCTAGTTATCGTAAGCGCATTCACATTAAATCCAGGTGTTGGCATTGCTGGAGACACATTCTGCTTAATAATCATGCTTTGCATGACTATTGTATCATTCTTATATTTAGTTATTGATATTTGACAAATAAGCAAACTAAGTGAATTCCAAGATGTGGCTGGTCAAGAATTCCCTAAAATCATGGTTTGATTCTGTGGTTTTAGATTATTAACTGACTTAGTCAACATCTTATTCATCATGATTTGATGATTAATTAGATTCTCAAGAAGGTAATAATATGAGTTGTATCTTTTGTGATATCGCTGCTGGTAAAGTGCAATGTTATAAGATTGCAGAGAACCAACACGCCTTAGCATTTTTGGACATCAGTCCTTTATCTAATGGACATACATTAATTATTTCGAAACAACATTACCCAGATTGACAAGCGACACCATTAAATGTTTTACATGATATGGTAGATCTTAGTGTACAGGTTGCAGATTTATTAACTAAAAAATTAAAACCTTGAGGTTTTAACTACATTAGTAATCAAGGCAAAATCGCTAGCCAAGAAATCTTACATGTTCACTTGCATGTTATTCCTAAATATGTTAAAGGGCAAGGTTTCAAACTAGATTGTAATCGTGTTGATATCGAAGATGTAGCTAAGATTGCAAAGAAATTAAAAGCAAAGGAGTAACTATGGAAAATAATATTTCTAAAAAAATTTATGATGATGCTATCACCGAATTTATTGGATTATGCAACATTCCTCATGTTTCAAATGCAGTAGAAAAACCCAATTATAAGGATCATCTAGTTCCATATCGTGACTATTTAACTGATCAAATTAAAACATATTGCAAAGAAATAAAAATTTACCACGATGATGTTGGCAATATCTGATTTGATATTCCTGCATCAAAAGGGTGCAATAATTTTAGAAAAATTATTTTACAAGCACATATGGATATGGTCTGAGACGCACAAAAAGAAGCACTCAAGTGAGACAAGTGAACTCATCCGGTAGCTCAACCAGTCATTGAAAAAGTTAATGGTGAACTTGTAATGCATTCACATAAGAACCTAACATCATTAGGCATTGATGATGGTGAAGGCGTTGCCTTAATCTTATCAGTATTAAAAAACCATAATAATTTTAAACATGGAAAAATCCGTTGCTTGTTAACAACTGATGAAGAACCAGGAATTTTTGGCGTTCAAAAACTAGGGATTATTAAAAATAAAACAATCAATGTTATTAAAGGTTATGATTATCTATTAAACATTGATACACCATTATTGAACACTATTATTACTTCTTCTGCTGGTTGCTTTGCCCATGTGTGAGATATTAACACATTTGCTGTTACTCCAGTTAAAAATAAACCAGTTTATAAATTAATTGTAAAGGGTTGCCAAGGTGGACACTCTGCTGATCGAATTGATGATGGTTTAGCAAATGCAGTTAAATTGGCTAATACAATTATTAAAAAAATTGGCGATGTTCAATTGATTTCTTTTGCCACTCCTAACACAGAAGTGAACAACAAAATTCCCAAAGAAGCAGAAGTTGTTTTCACTTCAAGCCAAAAGAATGTTAAGAAGATTACCCAAGACTTATTTAAAGAATTTAAAAAGACATATAAACCAGAAAAAAATATGTCAATTGTTGTTAAAGCAGTTAGGGGATCATATAAGTGTATTAAAAAACTTGAAGATTCTAAACACATAATTGACTTTATAGATGAATGTCCATATGGTCCACTTTCATGATTTGAAGATGATCATTTTGTTGAATCAAGCTCAAATATTGCACCAGTTACTTTGGATTTGAATAAAAAAGAACAACAATTATCAATCCAAACTTATTCACGTTCAGCAAATCAGAAAAAATTGGATGCAATAGTTGATAAACTATTATCATCATTCAAAAAACACATAAAAAGTAATTTCAAAAATTCTTCTGATCGAACAACTACAAGTTTTAATCCATGAGAATATAAAAAAGTTAATCCTCTAAGAGATTTATGTGTTAAATCATTTAAGAAGATAGGCATTGATGCTAAAATATATAAAGTTCACTGTGGCCTTGAATGTTCATACTTTGCTAAAGCTAATCCTAACGTGTGTCAAATCTCAATTGGGCCTCAAACTGACTTTGAACACAATGTTAATGAAACACTGCATTTAAAGAGTTATCAACAGATTGCCGAAGTGGTACTAAATATCCTATCCAATTTAAAAAAATAAGGTTATTCCTTATTTTTTATTTATAGTCGGTTTGCTTATATAATTAAGAAAACGTATTTTTAAAATATGAAATCAAAAAATAAATTTATTAATTTTATTGCTAAGCAAAACTATATACCTGAATTAACTATTCCAGAACATATTATTCTTTGACTTAATGTTGTATTGAGTCTTAGCTTTTTTATTGCTCAAATGGTAATGTTTAGAGACAAACAACCATATGCTCAATGAACAACATGGCTAACATTAATTTCAACAATTGGATCTGTGTTCTCAGTTATGGCAGGAGCTAAACAAAGAATCATTTGCCCACTTTTAGGTGTTTTTTGTTCTATTTTATTAGTTGCTGTAGCATGAGGGAACCAATTGCCAGGTTCAATGATTATGTATGGCTTTAATATGGTTATGCAAACAATTATTTTTATTAATTGGTTTAGGAGTTCTAAAAATAAAGTAACTATTCAACCAACACATTTCAAATTGTGATTTGTAATTGTTTATATTTTGTTATTCCTTGGGCTTTCAGCATTATTTGCATGAATAGAAGGAATTAATGCATTTAGTCATTTCTGATTTAAACAAGATCCAATGCCATTACCAATAAGAATTTTTGACGCAATGGTGTTAATGTTTACAGTAGCTGCAGTGTTCCCAATGGTTAAAAAGTGTGATTTTGTTTGATGAATTTATATTATCTGTGATATTGCTATCGCAACGACTTGAGCATTAAAGGCAACTATGGTGTCTGATGAAAACATTTTTAATGCTTGATCAATGTTTGTTTCTGGATTAAGCATGTGTGCCACTTGTGTGGTGGGAATCATCAATTGACGTCGTTCTCTTAAAAAATAGCATTTTTTCACACATTACATATATAATTAAAAAGCACATTCAGCAAAATAACATTATTTAACTCTAGTCAACAACGATTAAGTGTTAAGAGTAAATAAGCTGTAACAATTGAAATTATTAGTGTTGAATCTATAAATAAGTGTTATTTTATTGTTGTGTTATTTAATATTTGAAAGGATTAATATGTCAAGATATACAGGTAGTATTAACCGTAAATCTAGAAGATATGGCTTTTCTTTATTAGAAAACAACAAAGAATTTTCTAAGGGAAAGAAAAGAACATATGC
>JAKSVR010000010.1 GCA_024427105.1 Mycoplasmoidaceae bacterium
GAACTGACGAATACGAAGGTTGCAGCTTCGGACCTTACCGCTTGGCTAAGTCACCATAAATATAAATAATACGTTTAATTATTATAATAGAAATCTATTTTTTAGGTAAATGTTTTAATAAACTTGGTAATTTATAATCATTAACTAATTTAATAAAGTATTGTTGATCGAAATTGCCTTTAATAAATTCATCAATTTGTTTACTAGTAAACAAATCTTTTTTAATTGTTGCAATTTTATAACATAATTCACCACTTGATCTACCATCAATAAATTTTTGAGCTTGAATAGCTGATAATTGTGATAAGTTTTGGTAAATGTTAGCAAAACTACCATATTTTTTTAATAATTCTGCAGCAGACTTAGGCCCCATACCTTTTATTCCTGGAAAGTTATCAGACCCATCACCAACAATAGCTTTGTAGTCAACAACTTGGCAGGGATTTAAACCAAAATATAAATTTGCAAAATTACTTGGTTCATATCTAACTGTTTCACTAACACCAACCTTAAATAGATTAACACTTGTTAATTCATTAACAAGCTGTAGCATATCTTTATCTGAAGAAAAGACATCAACTTGAACTTGATTGTCATTCATTAATTTACAATAACTACCAATTAGATCATCGGCCTCAAAGCCTTCTTGACTTTCATGTTTAATACCAATTGCATCTAAAAATGAATGAACCATTGGCAATTGAACAAATAATTCAGCAGGCATTGGTTTACGATTTGCTTTATATTGATCAAGCATTTCAGAACGAAATGTATGCTTTGCATGATCAAATGCAACAAAACAATAATCATAATTATCTCTTTGTAAAAGAGTTAATACTGCTTTAGTAAATAAGTTAACAGCATTGGTTGGAGTTAAGTTATGTTCTTTATAATAAGGCAACATTTTAAATGTTGCTCAATATACACGATAGATTAAGGAGTTCCCGTCAATAACCATTGCTTTCTTCATTATGCATTAACCTCCTTAAGTATTTTTTCAAGACGGAGTGAACGACCCGTCTTAGAAACAACACAATATAAATATTTGCCTTTTGCAAGTAACGGAGCTTCCGTAACATTATCTAGAACGTTATTAAATGTTACTGCATCAGAAATAGTCATTGTTTCATCTTCTAATGAAATAAATGCCATATTTGCTCCAGTTTTAGTTTTTATTTTTCTTAGTGAATTAATATAAACTAGAGTTTTATATCTAACATATGGTTGAGCATTCTCTTTAATGTATGATAAAGTAAATGCATCCTTCATTAATTCTTGGTTTACTTCTTTTATTTCAATAATTGGATGAGCAGCAAAAGCAATTCCTAAAATATCAAATTGTTCTTGGTTTTCTTTCTTACTTGTTTCTTTATTATCTTGAATCATTGTGTAAGTTATATTTGATAGATAACCAAACTTAGGCGTGTATGTCTTAACGGCTTTAACAATTGATTCTAAACTTGCAATAATACTTGAACGATTTGGTAATTCTTTATTCTTAAAACAATCAAAGCAACCAGCTTTAGCTAAAATTTCAAGAGCTGATTGACCAACACCATTCTTTACTAAGTCTTTTATACAATCTTTGATTGTTGTTCATTCTTTAACGGCTTGTCTGGCTACAATAATCTTTTCAATACCGGCTGCACCAATTCCTTTAATCGCTGCAAAACCAAAAATTATTTTTCCATCATAGATGCTAAAACCAACTTGACTGTGATTAATGTCTGGTTGTAAAACTGTAATGTCATTGTTCTTTGCTTCAATGACATAGGCTGTAGCCTTACTAGTTGGGTTGTAAGATAATAAACAAGCATAGAATTCATTTGGATAATAAGTTTTTAAATATGCTAGTTGGTAGCTAATAAGTGCATAAGCAATTGAGTGGCTATGGTTAAAACCATAGCTTGCAAACTTAATTAAGTACATTCAAATTTCATTTGCCTTATTTTCACTATAACCATTTTTAACGGCACTACCAACGAACTCTTTTTCAATATCCATTAACTTATCTAATTTCTTTTTAGAAATTGCACGACGGACAATGTCGGCTTGAGCAAGAGATCAATTAGCAACTATGCATAATACTTGAATAACTTGTTCTTGATAAATGATGATTCCGTATGTCGGTGCAAGAATATCTTTTAGTTTGTCATCAATATATTCAATACTATCGGGATTCTTCTTATTCTTTATATATAAAGGTATGTTAGCCTGTGGGCCTGGTCTAAACAAAGCTGATGCAATAGAAATATCTTCAATACTCTTTGGTTGAATTTTCCTAACAACATTTGTCATTCCAGGAGATTCAAGTTGGAAGATACCTAATGTGTTTCCTAAACATAATTGTTTAAATACCTTTTGATCATCTAATGGAATTTCATTTATATCAAAACGTTTCTTTGCATGTTTATTGATTTCGTCAACACAATCATTAATAATACTTAGGTTGACTAAACCAAGTACATCCATTTTAATCAAACCACATGGTTCTACATATTCCATCGAATATTGGATAGTATTAACCCCCTCACTTGAAAGAGTTGTTGGAACAACATCCTGTAATGGTTTGTTACAAATAACAATACCGGCAGCATGTGTTCCAATTTGACGAGGCATTCCCATAATGAACTTTGCAAGTTCAAATAGTTGTGGGTATTTCTTTTCATAATCTGCCACAACTTTCTTTTCTTTAATAACTTCTTCAATATCTGTGTCAAAGAAATCAGAGATTGACTTACAAATCATATTAACAATTGATAAATCAATATCTAAAATTCTAGCTATGTCTCTGATTGCAGTTTTAATTTTAATTTTTTGAAAAGTAATAATGTGCCCAACTTTATCCTGGCCATACTTACTAAATAAGTAATCGATGACTTCTTGACGTCGGTTATCCATGAAGTCAATATCAATATCTGGTTTAGTTTGACGGTGTGAATTTAGAAAACGCTCAAAAATTAAACCGTATTGCAACGGATCAATATTAGTGATCTCAAGCACGTATGACACAAGTGAACCGGCTGCTGAACCACGGCCTGGTCCTACCATAATATTGTTTTGCTTTGCAAAGGCAACATAATCCTGGACAACTAAGAAATAGTCATCAAATCCCATTTTGTGGATAATGTCCAATTCATAATTAATTCTTTCAATATATTTTTTAGGAACCTTTTCACCAAGTCGTTTAATCAAACCTTGACGACATCGTTCTTGTAAAAGCAAATGAGAATTTTTCTTAGGATCAAATTGAACAAAGAAATTTTCTGTGTTAAGAGGAATGTTTAGATTTATCTCATTTAATAATTTATATGTTCTAGTTATTTGCTCGTCTGTAAATATTTCTTGTGCTTGCGCTTGTGTTAATAAATATTTATTTGCAATCTCTGGACTATCCTCAATGTCTGAATACAAACAACTCTTGTTAATTGCTAATAGAGCTTTATATTTAGAAAAATCGCTTTTAGAGACGAATAACGACTCATGGATGGCTAAGTCTTCACAATTAACTCAATTTTTGAAACCAGGGGCTTTATTTTGGCTAATAAGGATAATGTGGTCTGACGCAAAGTCTTCAATCTTAAATGGTTTGTTGTGATTAATTGCGGAAGATAAATTGCATAAAATAATATATCCTGCATAATCGCGTGCAAGCAACACGTATTCCTTATTGTCTGCATGCACAGATAAACCAATAACTGGTTTCAAACCAACAGCAGTTGCTTTAGTATAAAACTCTAAAGCTCCATACATGACATTAACATCAACTAAACAAACATAATCTTGTTTGTTCGCGCGCGCATGTGCAATAATATCATCTATAGAAATAGATGACATAGCCATGCTATAGTGCGATCTCGTTTTGATGTTAATATACATAAAACCAACTAAGCTTTAGTTCTAAGTATTTTCTTAATGATTGCGATCTTTTCTGGATTGGTTTCTTCGTAATTTAATTTATGAAGAAGTTCTTCTCTAGACAATTCACGTAATTCTTGTTCGAAGTCACTGATATCATCGACTTCAATTTTTTCAGTTAAATCAACTTTTACTTTTTCAATTTCCTTGCTCATAATTTACTCCTTGTTTTCTCCTAAGTTTGGGATGTTTGCTTTCAAATATTCTTTTATATCATTTATGATCATCCTAAATTCTCTTCGCTTCTTTATGGTGACTCCGGCTGCTAATTTATGCCCACCACCATGATACTTCTCTGCAATTTGATTAACTGGAAGTTTGGTGGATCGGAGAGAACCTTTTCAAACTTTTAGAACATCATCGTAATAGAAAGTTAGCCAGATGTTCATTCCCTTAATGTTATTAAGGACATGGACCATACTCATCCGCAATTTTACCCCATAACGATCAAATGAGTTTTTGCCAAGCTTTGCTCATGCAAGTCCAAGATCTTTATCAAAGCGAGCACGCTTAAGTACATAAGTTGAGAATCTTGTTTGATCAACATCTTTTAGATAGATGGCATCATGAACTTTTTTTCGATTGCATCCTTTTTCAACAAGTTTGCTTGCAATAGCATAAGTCTTTGGGGTGACAGATGAATACAAGAATCGACCAGTATCAGTTAGCAAACCAGCATATAAACAATTACATGTTGGAATTAAGATTGAGTTATAGTCTCATTCGAACAATAGTTCGGCAATCATTTCGGCTGTTGCACAGTAAGAATCATCAACTCATTCATAATCTGCAACAGTTTCTAGTTTAGGGTGATGATCAATTCTTACTAGTTCACGGCAATAGTTATGACGACCAGATCAAATCCGACTAGCATTAGCTGTATCAAGAATAATTCCTAAAGAATTAGATAAGAAATCATTAGGAACATGTTTCTTATCAAAGTAAAAGAAGTTACTTTGGAATTGACTACTTAAAGTATCTAGTCCAATAATTCGTACATCTTTAGATGGATACTTAGCTTTTAAAAAATATAGTAGACCATAGCTTGATCCAAGAGCATCTAAGTCAGGCAATTCATGGAAAAAGATGGCAATATTTTCATATTGTTCGATCTTTTTAACGATTGTATCCTTTATGCCAACCATTAGATGAACTCCTTTTTGATATGCTTGCCAATTACCCGGTTATATATGGTGTCTATTAATAATAGTTCCTTTTCTAGGGCTTGTGCCTTTTCCAAACTTGGTTTTGTTATTGGGTTTGCAGGCACAAACATACTACATGCATCTGGGTATGGAAGTATAGATATATTATAAGTATTTAATTTTTCTGCTAAAGTGATAATTTCAATTTTATCGTATGTTAATAATGGCCTTAGAACAACTACGTTGTCTAAGACTGAAGAAATTGTTGTCATACTTTCAATTGTCTGACTGGCAACTTGTCCTAAAGACTCGCCAGTTGCCATAGCATCATAGTGTTGAGTTTTAACTAAATGTTGCGCAATTCTAAAGAAATACCTACGCATGATAGTGATCTGATAACTATGATTAGTGATATGCGCAATCTCATGTTGTAAATCGGTAAATTTGCACACGTATAAGATAGGTTTTTCTAATTTACCATCAAGAGTGATTTGTTTAATTAAAGAGCGAACTTTATCTTCAGCCTTCTTCGAAGTATGAGGAGGCGAAACAAAAGTTAAGAAATCAACATGAAAACCTTTCTTCATTAATAATGAAGCAGCTACTGGTGAATCAATTCCACCAGAAATTAACATTAACACACGACCATTAATTCCTAGCGGGAAACCACCACGGCCTTTTTCTTTATTAAAATAAACAATGAAACAATCATCTTTGATTTCAACATTAACTGTCAAGTCAGGTTTATGAATGTTGACTTTCATATTCTTAAATTCTTTAAGAAGATACCCACCAAGTTGTTTAGAAAATTCCATTGAGTCAGTCGGATATTTTTTATCACTGCGTTTTGTTATTACTTTAAAAGTTTGTTTTTTATTTTCAATAGTTGTTTTTAAATACGCATGTAATTTATTTAGGTCACGTTCTGTTTTGTGAGCTTCAATAACATAAGCAATGCCAGGAATGGCTTTAACAATATCAAAAACTTTTATATATTTAGTTGAAGGAATATGACTAATAGTCATAAAGTCATATTTAAAATCAATCCTAATTGTTTTGAATTCTACTAAAGCTTTCTTAACATTATTACATAAACATCTAGCAAACTCTCTACGGTTTTTTCCTTTGAGAGTTAGCTCACCATATTTGATGTATATTAATTTTTCTACTTTAGTAGTCCCACTTCTTTTAGTCATTTCTTATCATCCTCAGTCATATCAGGAGAAATACCAGTCTTGATATATCTACGATATCAAGTTCGTGCTGGTTCAATTACTTCTTTTTCAAAACGATCAAAGCTTGAAATCTTAATTCCTTTCATAACTACTTCATGTTCTTCAATTTTAAAATCTTCTGGATGAACATAATCTTCTTTGTTTAAAAAACAAACTGCAAACATTCCTTTGTTTACTTTTCTTAAGAAAAGATACAAACCAATTTGGCACATATATTCTTGACTAATTTTAAAATTACCTTGGTTGTCATATCAACTAAGTTTCTTTTTACCAATTTCTTTGACTAATGGATAACCATGGTTATCCTTTTGCATTCTTAATAAACCTTTTTCTGTTTTATAAACAAATGCATCAATTGATGTGGTTTTAATTTCTAACATTGGTTTCTCTGACTTATAGTCAAGATTGCCACTTTCATCTATTGGTTCACCATCAGGAATTCCACCAAAGATATCATCAACATCTTTAAAAACATCTCATTTAACTTCTGATGGAATGTAATCTTTAAATTTAACATTTAATCTTTCTGATACATAAGCGCGAACCTTTGGTTCAATATACATTCCTAATTTAGCAACTGTTGGATCAATAGGTTCAGTGTATATTCCAACCATAATGCACCATTGTTTAAATGGTGAAGCATATTTATTTGTTCCAATAACTGATGATAATCTTGTTCCAGTAATTTTTTTAAACTTAAAGCTGTTAGCTTTAATATATTCTGGAGTTAATTCAAGACGATCATCCTTGATTACAAAATCTGTGTTTAATTGTCTAATAAATGGCATAATAATATTTTTAGTATTATATACTAAAAATATTTACTATAGTAATTTAGTATTGATTTTAACTTCTTTACCTTTAAGGTAATTTAAGCTTTTAGCATCGGTTGTGAAATTAAAAACTAATCTATAAGCAATTAATGCTTGTGATTTGAAATTAGTTTTCTTATTTATTTCTTTAGAAATATATTTTTGTTCACCAACTAATGGATGACCAATAAAAGACATGTGAGCACGAATCTGATGAGTTCGTCCAGTTAGTAATTCAATTTCTAGTAAACTAACATCTTGCTTTGCATCATACTTTAATACTTTATATTTAGTTGCAATATATTTACCATCATTTGATGATTGAGTAGAAATTTTAACAATGTTACTATTTGTAGGTTTAGTTCAGTATGCTTCCAACAATTGTGATTGTTGCGGCATCTTTCCATAAACTAAACATTGATAGTATTTATCAATCTCACGATCTTTTATTTTTTGACTTAGAACAACTGATGCTTCATGATTCTTAGCAATCATTACTAGTCCACTTGTATTGAAATCAATACGATGAACTAGACAAGGTTCAAAATGATTTTCATTTTTGGGTGCTCATTTGCCTTTGGCAAATAAATATTTTTTTGCACGATTAATAAGTGTATCAGCTAATTCTTCTTTTTCATCATTAACTAAAAGTTTGACTGGTTTATTGACAATCAATAAATTGTCATCTTCATAAACAACATCAAGTTGATCATGAGCCAATTTTCAATTATCTTTTTTATTAGATTCTAAATCTTGATTTAGAAAGAGCTTGATTTCATCGCCAAGTTGTAAACGATAATCAAACTTTGGTTTCTTACCATTAACTTTAACTTTGTTAGTGCGAATAGCTTTGAAAATGAATGGCTTAGATAAATGTGGAAATAACTTCATCAAGAAGTTATCTAAACGAATATTTGTATCATTTTCTTTTACGTTAATTATTTTCATGATCTAAATAAAAAGCAACAATACTTGCAGCAACAGATGCATTCAATGATTCGACATCTTTATTCAATGGAATCTTAATGATTGTTGAACATTTGTTCAGCACTTGTTCAGGCAATCCGTGGCCTTCGTTACCAATGATAAAACAATTATTCTTTTTGTTTTGATATCTATAGATATCAATTGCTCGACTATTATTAGCCATGGCTAATAAGTTCGTATTATTTGTCTTAGCATATTGTAAAAAATAATCAAATGAATTAAATCTTTCAGTTTGAATTTTGAAAACATATCCCATCGAAGCACGAATAGTTTCGGGGTGATATAAATCACAACAATTTCCTAGAAGGAAAATTCCTTTAATATTAAAACCTAGGCAACTACGAATTACAGCACCAAGATTATGTGGATTTTGTAAATCATATAAAGCGATGTAATTACTATTTTTATCATAGATTATTTTATTCTTATTTGGTCTAAAGACACAAATAATGCCATCAGGAGATTTTAAACCTGATGTGGCATTAAAAATTGAATTGGGACATAAGTTAATCTTGTCATCAAACTTATGCAATAATCTTTTATTTTCCATTAAAAAATCATTAGTAACAAAAATTGCTTCAATGTTTTTAGAATCAATTGATTCTAGAACTGTTAAAAATATCTTTTTTGTTTCAACAACAGCAAGGTTTTCTTGACGACGTTGTTTTGAATCATTGAGTAATTTCTTTACTCACTTAATTGATTTATTGGTAAATGATTCAATCTTTTTCATATATATTTATAATAATATTATAAGTATGAAACAATACGACATTGCAATAATCGGTGGAGGTCCAGCTGGGCTTTATGCTCATTATTATGCTCACCAAAAAGGCTTTAGTTCAATATTAATTGAAGCTAATGATGAACTTGGTGGACAACCAACAATTTTATATCCTGCTAAAACAATTCATGATTACCCTGATTATGAAAATATTAAAGCTAGTGAATTAATGAATTTATTCATTAAGAAAGCAAAATACCCTGACATTATTAAAAAAACTACAGTTTTAAGAATTGAACAAACTGATGGAGGTTATAAATTGATAACCAATGCTGAACCAATTAATGCAAAGTTTGTTATTATTGCAACAGGTGGGGGCTTCTTTAATTTTATTAAGATTGATGGTGTGGAATCTAAAAAAATACACTATTGCGTACAAGATCTTAATTTGTATAAAAACAAAAAAGTTATTATTGCCGGTGGTGGTGATGCGGCAATTGACTGAGCAACAGAAATTCTTAAAAGAAAATTGACAAAAGATTTGTCAATTGTTCATCGTCGTAATGAGTTCCGTGCTGCACCAACAAAAATTGAATCTCTAAAAAAATATAAGTTTAAAACTTATTTAAATAAAACTTCAAAAGTTATTTCTGAAAATCAATTAGAAATAGTTGACAAAGAAAGTGGAAAACAAGAAATTTTAAGCTTTGATTATCTAATTGTCCAATATGGACAAACATATTCATTATCTGATAACCAACTATTAAAACCTTTCAACTTGGATTTGCAAAACAGAATTAAAGTTGATGCAAACTGTCGAACTAACATGGGGCATATTTATGCTATTGGCAATGTCGCTAGTTTTGAAGATAAGCCAAGGCTTATTCATGTTGCTATTTCTGATGCTAAGAAAGCAATTGATGATATTTTAAATTATGAATAAATTGATTGTAATAGTTGGTCCAACATCATCTCATAAATCAGCTCTTGCCTTGAAAGTAAGCAAGATGCTTAATAGTCCATTAGTAAATGCTGATGCATTTCAAGTTTATAAGGAACTAAATGCTGGAACTAACAAAATGGATAAAGACACCATTAAGAAAACACCAGTATATTTAATGGATTGTGTCTCAATCTATGATGAATGAAATATTAAAGTATTTCAAGATAAAGCTAAACAAATTTTAAATGAAATTTACAAAGAAAAGAAAATACCAATTATTGTTGGTGGAAGCAATTTATATGTTGATACTTTAATTAAGAACTATGATTTGTCAACTAGTTCTAAAAGAACTAATAGTTATGAAGATATGGATAATGAACAACTTCATAAACTATTAGAAAAATTAGATCTAGCTGAAGCAAAGAAGATTCCAGCCAATAATCGTAAACGAGTTATTCGAGCAATTCAAATTATTGAAGAAACTGGAATGACTAAAACATCTAAAGATGTTCAACGTCAAAAATACTTCTATGACTGTCTTGTTATTTATATGGATGTTGAAAGATCAAAACTATATGAAACAATAAATAACCGTGTTTTAGAAATGGTTGAACAAGGTTGACGCAAAGAAGTAGAAGAATTGTTAAAGAAAGACAAGGATATTATGAAACTTAATGCTTTAAAAGCATTAGGTTATAAAGAAATCTATGATGCAATTCAAAATAAGACTTCAATTAACACTGATCTAATTGCCCAAAAAACTCGACATTATGCAAAACGTCAAGTTACTTGATGTGTTCATCAATATCCAAACTTATTTCACTACCATAGTGAAATGGATGATGACTTACTAAGAAAAAAGATTGAGGAATTTTTAAATGACTAAATCCCTTTATGTTCATATTCCTTTCTGCAAAAAGTTTTGTGCTTATTGTGATTTTGTTAAATGTATTTACAATACAATAACTGCTGATAAATACATTGATTTAGTTTTGAAAAAACTAAACCAAAATAAATTTCAGACTATTTATGTTGGTGGTGGAACACCAAATTGTTTAAGCGATAAACAATTAGAAAAACTATTAAAAGGTTTGTCAAAGCATTTGACAAGCGATTATGAATTCACTGTTGAATGTAATCCGGAATTTGTAACTGATAGTCAAGCCAAAATTTTTAAGAAATATAAAGTTAATAGAATTTCATTAGGTGTTCAAACATTAGATTTAGCAATTTTAAGAACAATGAATCGTAACAACCATAAATTTATGGTTGAGACAGCAATTCAAAAATTAATGAACAATGGAATTACTAATATTTCATGTGATTTAATTTATGGTTTTCATAATCAAACAAATGAATCAATTAAAAATGATATAGATTTCTTAGTTGCTAACAGAGTTAAACACTTATCTTTGTATTCTCTAGAAATTAAAGAAAACAGTGCATGAGGTCGACAAAAATATAAGATAGATGAAATAGAAATCGAAGATCATTTAAAGTTTGCTATTGATTACTTAAAACAAATTGGTTTTGTTCGATATGAAGTAAGTAATTGAGCTAAAAGCTCAAAATACCAATCTAAGCATAATGTTGCTGTTTGAAAAACAAATGATTGAAAAGCAATTGGTTTAGGTGCCCATGGTATGGAAAATAAAACACTTTATCATTATGAAGGTTCAACCCTAAACTGAAAAATAGTAAAAGAAAAATTATCAGACTTTGATTTATATTATCAAGTCATGATTATGGGACTAAGATTAAAAGATGGATTAGATTTATCTAATCCCTTACATAAAAAAGCATATAACTATTTCAATAAAAGGATTGATCGAGATTTATTAATAAAGAAAAATTCAAAAAGAATTTGATGCACAAACATTAATTTATTAGATAATTTCTTAATCAAACTAAATGAATATGAAAAAAAGTAAATTATTATTTCTATTACCAGCTGCTACTATTGTAGCAACTATTCCAAGTGTAACATCTTGTGGCAAGCAAGGATGAACTGCTGAAGATGTGGCTCATGCAATTATGGATCCTTTGGATCTTGAACAATCTAATCCTCCAAAAGATACATTGATTGAATCAATTGAAACATTAAGTGAAAGAGATAGACAAAAAGAATTGATTTACGATTTGTATTCAGAATGAATGAACTTGCCAAGTGAAAAACTGTCAAATAGTTCATTAACTGATTTATATAAAAACAACACTGTTGAAATAGTAACTAATATTACTAAATGTTCATTAAATGTGATTGAAAAGCAAAACACAAAAGAGCTTCAATCTACTTTTTTAGGTTATGTTAGTTTTGTTTTTGTTAAAGATTACAACGATTCATTCAAAAAGAATGATTATGTAATGATAACATATGATATTGATCGATTTACTCCTGAACCATTGCATGATTGAGCAATTAAATTTAGTCCTGCAGATTATGATTTAGGAATTGTAAAATACCGTAACAATGGTTATGAAAAACTTTTCCATATTGATTATGTTTCAACATACGAAGACGGTATCAAGCCAAACAGTCACAATTGAAAAAAATAGGCTATGCCTATTTTTTATTTATTAATTGTTTGCCAATCTCGAATGCTTTAGCTGTCTTCTTACCTATTATTCGGTATGAGTGGTCTGACATATCATAGCAAAGAATATTCATCTTATCAATTAATATCTTCTTTCCAGATAGATATTTATTGTCAATGTTAACATTGACAATATCACCAACAAGGTTTCCTTCTTTAAAACTATTAACCTTGCATTCTAATACTAATGGAAATTCACAAAAGATTGGTGCATTTACTTTAGCTGCTTTAACAACATGAACTTTTGCTTTAGCAATTTTGTTTTGTTTACTTCCAGAAATTAAACCAAAATAGTCAGCTATTTGAGCTGTTTCTTTAGTA
Organism: Mycoplasmoidaceae bacterium; assembly: GCA_024427105.1. The sequence goes on from JAKSVR010000010.1 coordinate 12,680, forward strand.
GCAAAAGCTAAAGTAAAAGCTTTATTAGCTTTTAAATTAGTGCATGTTTTATGTTTACCCATTGACACAAACACTTGATCATAATCATAGATAGTTGATCAAGCTGCTGTCATGGCATTGGGTTTACCAGTTTTATCATATGTTCCAATAACCACCACTGGTAGAGGTAGAAATGGCATTTTTTTACCTAAATTTGTTCTCATATACTTATATTATAGTATTACAAAGTAATACTATAAGTTAAAAAAATAAATAATTAGCACTTTTTTGTTTTGAGTGCTAATTTTAGTGTATAATACTTATAACATTAATTGTAAAGGAGTATATATTATGGCAAAAGAAACAATTATTGGTATTGACCTTGGAACAACAAACTCTTGTGTTTCCATTATGGATGGAGCTAAACCAAAGGTTCTTGAAACACCTGAGGGTAAAAGAACAATTCCTTCAGTAGTAGCTTTTAAGGGATCTGAAGTGATTGTTGGTGAAGCTGCTAAAAGACAAACTATCACTAACAAAAATACTGTTTCCTCAATAAAGAGAAAAATGGGAACAAAAGAAATGACTAAGATTGGTGATAAGGAATATACACCAGAAGAAATCTCAGCAAAAATTTTAAGTTATATTAAGACTTGTGCTGAAGACAAACTTGGTCATCCTGTTAAAAAAGCAGTTATTACTGTACCGGCTTATTTTAATGATAGTCAAAGAGCTGCTACTAAAGCAGCTGGTAAAATTGCTGGATTAGAAGTTGAAAGAATTATCAACGAACCAACAGCTGCCGCATTAGCTTATGGTTTAGATAAACTAAACAAAGAACAAAAGATTCTTGTGTATGACCTTGGTGGTGGAACATTCGATGTTTCTATCCTAGACATGGCTGAAGGTAGTTTTGAAGTATTAGCAACTTCTGGTGATAACAAACTTGGTGGTGATGACTGAGACCAAAGAATTATTGATTGATTAGTTGATGAAATCAAAAAAGAATCTGGTGTTGACTTATCTAAAGATAAGATGGCATGTCAACGTTTAAAAGACGCAGCTGAAAAAGCTAAAATTGATTTATCTGGTAGTAAGGAAACTCAAATCTTACTTCCTTATATCTCTATGACATCTGATGGTCCATTAAATGTTGAAAAGACTTTAACCCGCGCTAAGTTTGAAGATTTAACTAAAGATCTTCTTGAACGAACAATTAAGCCTGTTGAAGATGCTATAAAAGAATCTAAACTTACTTTTGATGATATTCATCAAGTATTGCTTGTTGGTGGTTCAACAAGAATGCCAGCTGTTCAAGCTTTAATTAAAAAAATTACCGGTAAAGAACCAAATAAAACTGTAAACCCTGATGAAGTTGTTGCAATGGGTGCAGCAATTCAAGGTGGTGTATTATCTGGTGATGTAGATGATATCTTATTACTTGATGTAACACCTTTAACTCTTTCTATCGAAACACTTGGTGGTGTTGCAACTCCTTTAATTAAACGTAACACAACTATTCCAGTAAGTAAGAGTCAAATCTTCTCAACTGCTGCTGATAACCAACCAGCTGTTGATATTCACGTTGTACAAGGTGAAAGATCAATGGCAAGAGATAACAAGTCTCTAGGTAACTTCCAATTAACTGGTATTGAACCAGCACCTCGTGGAGTTCCGCAAATTGAAATTACATTCAACATTGACGTTAATGGTATGTTAAATGTTAAGGCTAAAGACCTTAAGACAAACAAAGAAGCAACAATCACTATTAAAAATAGTGGAGCATTATCTGAAGAAGAAATCAACAAGATGGTTAAAGATGCAGAAGCTAATAAAGAAGCTGATGCTAAAAAACGAGAAGAATCTGAAATCAGATACAAAGCTGAAACATACATTAATACTTTTGAAAAAGCATTGAAAGATGAGAAAGTTGCTGGACAAATTCCTGCTGAGCAAAAAGAACAAGCAAAGAAAATGGTTGATGAACTTAAGAAATTATTAGAAGACCAAAAATGAGATGAATTGAAAAAGAAACTTGAATCACTTGATCAATTAATGGCAACATTTAGTCAAGCCGCACAACAAGGACAAGGTCAAAAAGATCCAAATAAAAATTAGCAAAAAGATAAACCTTAGGGTTTATTTTTTTATTAATAAATAATATAGATTGTATACTTATATAAATAGAAAACTGAGGACGATTGTGGAAACGAGTGTTAGTAGTAAAAAAATTGCGCGTTGAACCATTTTTGCAATTGCTATTATAGTAATTGCTGCTACTTTTGGTTTACTTCTATTTTCTTTTATTCAAACATTGAGTCAATATTCTTCATTACATAATTCTGGCGTAGAAGTAAGACAAATATGAATTACTATTTCTCATCACTGATGGTCATTGGTTTCAGTTAAAAATACTACAACACAAGCAGAACAATCAATCTTTTTAAATCTTTCTCCTTTTGGTATAGCAATGATTGTATTGTTTATTGTTGGAATTTTGACTATGATAATATCATCAATTGTCTTCCGAAATAATGGTGAATAAATGAAACATTTTAATTGAACAAAAAAAGCATTATGTTTAATACCCATATCTACATTGGGTGTTTTTACTGTTGGCTGTTCATTTGAAATTAAACCTGGGCCAAAGCCTGTAACAACAATTACTATTACCTTTGATGCTAGTGGCGAAGGTGAAGAAATAACACAAGGATCGGCAACACAAGATGTTGATAAAGGTATTTTATTTGGACGAATAAATTGTCCAAAGATAGAAAAGACGAGTTCTTCTGGTAATAAATTGGTATTTTCAGGATGAAGCCACGAAAGAGAAGGAGACCCAATTTCTCCTTCTGAAACAATTAACTCTGCTATCACTGTTTATCCATTATGAACAGAAGAATCAGAAACTACACAAATAATTGCAAAAGATGATAATGGTAAATTATATGTTTGCAATATTGACACTCTTTGCACAGATAATAAAGAGACACAGATTGAATTAACGCCTAAAGAAGGTGGGCCTTCAATCACACGACGCCGTGATGTCTTTAACTGAGAGATAAGTGTCGGCAAAGACATCCTTTATCTTCCTGATTATTTCTTATATTCTTGTTCTAATTTTGATAAAACAATAACTTTTGCTAATGATTCTAGTTTAATCTATATTGGCCAATCATTTATGTCTTGTTGTTCAAAATATAATGAACTACTAGAATTACCAAATAGTTTAAGATGTATTCAAGACAATTTTCTCGGACAATGTATGGTTTTTAATAATGGTGGTGACGAAGACTTTGTAATTCCAGATAGTGTCCAAATAATTGGACAAGACTTCTTTAGTGGGTGTGAAGATTTCAATCAAAATATTGAATTTACAGAATATTTAAATTTCCTAGGATACAATTGCATGTTCAATTGTCGTAGCTTTACTAAAAATCTAGAGGTCAACACTGCTCCATCTAATATTAATATTGGTACTGGGTGAGGTTGAGCTTCTGACGAAGGCACAGACCCAATCCATGCAGATGGTTTTACTATTAGTGGTTCATCAATTGAATGATTTAAAGAAAATTTTAAAACAACAGATGGACCATATTTTTGAAGAAAATTAAAAAATTAATATTATTTTGTTGTAAACAAAACAACCAATTTTTAAATTATTGTTCATAAATTTTATATAATAAACAAGTAATTATTTGTATATTTTTTATATGTATAATATAAAATAATTATAAACTCAATTTGATGAGTCTAAAGAAAGGAAAAATATGAAAAAATTTAAATTAAGCATGCTAATGACAACTACTATTGGTGTAGCAACATTAGCTGCTGCAGCCGCTGGTGTTGGTTTTGGTATTTCACAAAACAAAATCAATACAAACGATAATGTTGCTCCTGTTAAGTCTACAACTGCTGAAAGACCTAACCCTGTTCAAGCGGGTAGTTATGTTATAGCTACATTTACTAATGGTGGTGACCAATCTATTTCTTTTATTGGTAATACAGCTGTTAAAGTCTTAACTGGTTCACCATTTGGTACTGTTTTGGCACCTACCCCTGTAAAGGCTAGTTGTCATTTTAGTTACTGGGCTGATGCTGAAGGCAATAAAATTGAACAAAATTTCATTGTTAATCAAAATATAGAAGTGCATCCAATAATGCAACAGGATACTGGTCCACTTACAATTATTGGTGAATCTAAACAATTTTCAACTATCAATGCTGACCTTGATGAAGATGGAGAAGTAACTACAACTGGAGACGGTTGCTTAGACTACCATCTATGAATGAATTATGGTACATCACAAGCTCAAGAAATTACTGATAAATCTCTTGTTACTTGATCTGTTGTTGATTCTGAAGGTAAAGAAAGCAAATTAGCATCAATTAAACAAACTCAAATGGCTAATCAAGCTTTTGGAACTATTAGTACAGAATTCGTCGGTGCTGATATGGATTTTAGAAGCGATGTTTTCGTCCAAGCCACATATGCTGGTGATACAACAGTTTCTTTACCTGTAGCTATAGAACAACCTGCTGACATTGGTCTAAAAAAATTAGCAACTGGTGAATATGTAGGTGAAAATCCTATTTTCTTTGGCGAAGAAATTGCTGGTTTCCCTATTTGAGCTCAAACGGTAATGAGTGGTAAAACAACTTGATCAGCTTTAGATTATAATACAGTTTGTTATGAGCCTGAGACTGATTCAAATGCAGATGGAGACATAACAGAATACAATTGATCCACAGGAACCATGATTGATTCTGACGTTCCAAGAGCAGAATTTGATGTTGATGGTATTATGATGGGACGTGCCTTTGGTACTCGTACACCTTACGACACTGCTGGTATTAATGATAACTTCTTCAGAGGTTGTACAGCACTAGAACCTACTTATATACGTGCTAACTATGCACCAATTGTAACAATTGGAGATAACTTTTTCGCTTCTTGTACTATATTAGATGGTTTTGGTGATTCTACAAATAAACCTATGTTCTTTAGTAGTGACGGTACAAATGGTACTCTTTGTAATCTAAAATCTATCGGTGCAAATTTCCTAGCAGATTGTACAGCGTTCACAGGTAATAGTCAATTTGGTATTTCTTATTTCCCTCATGTTGGCGAAATAGGCGACTTCTTTATGATAAACTGTACAACATATGGTTCTGCGGCAACAGATGTTGTAAAAATTGATGAAGTAAATAAAATTGGTGATCACTTTATGAGAAACATTGGTGCTAAAAGTGTACAAATAGCCGATGATAAAATTGGTTATGTTGGTGATGGTTTCTTGAGTAATTGTCAATCACTAACATCTTTTGATTTCGCATGTAACCCTTATATCTTTGTATCTGCACCTACACCAGATGTTCCAGGTGGTTGAACATTGCTTAGACAATGCTTATCAACTCAAAAAGTTGCTATTAATATTTCATTTGCTGGAGATGACGCACAATATCCTGATGCTGTAACACACTTTATACAAAGATTCCCAGATGTTGAATTTTCACAATCTGAGACAGAACACTTATTTAGAAAACTTCAAAAAGCAAGTTAATCTGTATAATGATGAAAAAAATAAACCCTCGTGGGTTTATTTTATTTTTTCTTTTTACCACAGCAACACCCGCATTTGCATGATGATTTTTTAGCTGTTTTTTTAGTCTTTTTACAAGCCATTTTTCTTTTCCTTTTCTATATTTTTATTATATGTGTGTAATACTATTTTTTAAGAGAAAGAAGAATTTGTTTTTTTTCTGCCTCGTATTTGACTAATTTATCTCGTTCAGCTTCAACTTTTGCCGCTGGAGCTTTAGCAACAAAATTAGGATTTGCCAACATGCTTTGTGCTCTTTTTATTTCAAATTCTACAAATTCTAAACGTTTTATTAGGTTTTGTGAATTATCTTCTTGTTCTACTTTCAAACAAACGATCCCATCTTCAACCACTAATACTGTGGTATTATCTGGTTTAGCATTAAGAATGTTATTAACTTTTAAATTAAATGCTAATAGTAATTTATTAAGTGCAGATAAATCTACTTTATCTATTGTTACATAATCAAAAGCAATTTCATTCTTCCGACTTAATGAATGTTTAATTCGATAATCTCTTAAGCAATTTGTGATATTTGCAAAATGTTTCATTAGGATTTTATCAAAACTATATTTAATCGTTAATGGTTTAACTCTTGTATATCAAATATACTTGTGGTTTATTTCATAAAACAAATAGTCACTTATAGCAGGTGCAATAGGATAAAACAATTTCAAGAATTCATCAAAAATGAACAAAGCAATTGCTTTTTGTTTGCGAACTCTACGAGTATTATTTAAATTTATTTTTATAAATTCAAGATATTGATTACAAAAATCATTTCAGAAGCAATCAATCAATATTTTATTTGCAACTGTAAAATCATATTTATCATAGAAAGTTTTTAATTGTTTAATTAAATTATTCAACTTATCTATCATTCAGCAATCAAATTGGTTTAAATCAGACTCACTAAATTGGATCTTTGCGCCAGATATTAAATTGTATGAGTTTCAAATCTTATTAAGAACTGATCAATAATATGTGATCTTCTCTTCATTAAATCTCAAATCTTCTCCCATTGTTGATGAAGAGGTGAAGAACATCTTCATTGCATCAGAACCATATTTATTAATTAAATCATTGGGATCAACACCGTTGCCTAATGATTTAGACATTTTTCTACCCTGTGCATCACGAACCAATCCATGAATTAAAACTTGTTTAAAAGGCAACATGTTGCTCTTGAAAGAGCACATTGTCATCATTCTAGCTACTCAAAAGAATAGAATATCATATGCAGTAACCAATAAGCTTGTTGGGTAAAATTCTCTATATTCTGTTTCATTTCTTCAACTTGTACAAACCAATGGCCATAAACCTGATGAAAATCAAGTATCTAAAACATCTGAGTCTCTTGTTCAATTTTCAATATCCATCGGCGCTTGCTCTGATACTAATACTTTCCCAGTTTCTTTATGATAGTAAACAGGAAGTTGATGACCCCATCATAATTGACGAGAAATACATCAATCTTGAATATTATTCATTCAAGTTAATAGAGCATCATTAAATCTTGAAGGAAAGAATTCAGTTCCTTTTTCTGATTGTTTTTGGATTATTTGTTGAGCAAAAGGTTTCATGCGAACAAACCATTGTTTAGACATAAATGGTTCAACAATAGTATTGGTTCGTTCAGAATATCCAACATTATTAACAATGTCTTCAACTTTAATAACTATGTTATTAGAATTAAATGTCTCAATAAGTTTTTTACGTGCTTCTATAACAGTTAAATCTTTATAACTTGAACCTTGAAAATCAACTGCAAGTTCATTCATGGTTCCGTTTGGATTCATTACATTGTGATAATCAGTAATATTATGTTTCTTAGCTAAGTTGTAATCATTGAAGTCATGAGCAGGTGTACATTTCATGATTCCTGTGCCAAAACCTAATTCAACATATTCATCTGGAATTATTGGTAATAACTTGCCATTAGCTGGATTGATTGCTGTCTTTCCAATATATTTTGCATTCTTTACATCTTTTGGATTTATAACAAGACATACATCACCAAACATTGTTTCTGGTCTTGTCGTAGCAACTGTTAAAAATTCATTGCTATCTTTTAGATAGTATTTTAAATAATACATCTTGCTATTTGTTTCTTTATAAATAACTTCAATATCAGAAATAGCGGTTTGCAATTGAGTGTCTCAATTTACTAATTTGTAATCTTGGTAGATAAGTTTTTGATTGTAGGCTTCAACAAATCATTGTATAACAGCTTTATTAACATGCTCATCCATTGTGAAGCATTGAGATTTAAGACTTAATGCTAAATTTAAATTATTTCATTGATATGCAATGAACTCTCGTTGTTGATTAGACCACTTATGCAATTTATCTAAAAATTGATCACGTGTAAAGTCAAATCTTGTTTTGCCTTCGGTGTCTTTTAGAATCTTTTCATACTTAGTTTGGGTAGCAATACTAGCATGATCCATTCCTGATATTCATAGTGTATTAAAACCTTGTAAATGTTTATATCGAATAATTGCATCTTGTAAACTGGCATCCCATGCATGACCTAAGTGTAATTTACCAGTAATGTTTGGTGGTGGTAATACTATAGAAAATTTAGGATCATCGCTTTCATGAAATTCATAAAAGTCTTTATCCTTCAATAATAGTCTTACATTGGCTTCAACGTAAGCTGGATCATATTTTTTTCTATCAAATATTCCCATAATATGACTATTTTAACTTTTTAGTTAACGTATTCATTAATCTTTTTATATAAGAAATATTTAATTTCTTAATTGCGCTCGCGGGAATTAAATTGTTTGTGCTACAGTCAAACAATTTAGAAATTTTTATTTTATTATTATCAAAAAATGATTTGTTTACTTTGTCAGTTTTGTTTAAAACAACATAAACATTTGCAAACCTTTTGCAAACATTTCTGTAAACATCTATATCCATTTCACTAATGTGTTGAATATCACAAATTAAAAATATGCAAAATAGATTAGCCCTGTTAGAAATGTAATCAATAACCATTTGATTAATTTGATATTTTTTATCTTTACTTACTTGAGCAAAGCCATATCCTGGTAAATCAACAATTCGATATTCACCAAAATCAAACACATTAATTAATTGTGTTCGACCTGGTTGTTTAGATGTTCGTGCTATCGATTGATTTGCCAATGCATTAATTAATGTTGATTTACCAACATTAGATCGTCCGATGAAACAAAATTCAGTAATTCTATCATCAAGAGCGATTGCATTCACACAATCCGCTGATTTGATAAATTTTGCCATGAATTATTTTTGTTGTCGTTTCATTGATTCCATTACAGCATTAATTTGTGATTCAGATGGTGTTCGACCCATTTGTTGTCACATTGCTTTAATTTGTTCACGAGTTATTGGTGGGTTATCTTTTAATTGTTTTTTGAAGTATTTTTGTGAAATAAAGAAACCAATGATTAATCCAATAATTAATCCACCGATTATACAACCTATAATTAGTCCAGCTAATGCTCCGCCACTCATAATTTTCTCCTATCTATCTAATCACTTGTTTATTTTATACACTATTTGGCTACAAGTTAAGCCAAGTTTTTTAAGGACATCATCTGCTTTACCAGAACATCCAAATTGATCAACACCAATTGCATAGTCAACATACTTATATCATGGTGGTGTCACACCGTATTCAATAGAAATCTTCTTTGAATTATCAAAAATCATTTCCTTGTAGTTATTGTCTTGTTCATTTAGCAATTCTAAGCTATTAATTGCAACAACTCTAGAAGGCATATCTAATTTATCTGCTACTTGCAAAGCAAGCGGAAGCTCAGAACCAGATGCATATAGTGTGACCTTGTGATTTTTATCAGAACGTACAACATATGCACCATGTTTTGCTAAATCATAATCAACATTAACTTGGTCAAATGCTGAACGACTAGTTATGATTGTAACTGGTTTGGTCTTAGATTTAAATGCCTGTTCTAAAGCAACAACCATATCGATTGAACTTGTTGGTCTAAAGACCATATGATTTGGTATTAATCTTAATGCTCATGTTTGTTCAATTGGCTGATGTGTTGGTCCATCTTCACCAACAGTAATTGAATCGTGTGAATATATATTGATTGAAGGAATTTGGCTTATTCCTGCTAATCTAATAGCAGCTTTATTGTAATCGCTAAAGCTTAGGAATGTGGAACCTAAAGCCTTCATGCTTCCATAAGCAACAATACCATTGTTGATTGCTGCCATTGCAAATTCTCTAACTCCGCAATCCAAATTTTGTCCTTCTCAATTTTTAGCGGTTATCTTGTCAGAATTGTGAACTTTCATCATTGTTGAACTTGATAAATCTGCAATTGAACAAATGATATTTGGATTATTAATTGCAATAGCTTGAAATAAATTGCCACAAATTTTTCTAGTTGATTCCTTTGTAGGAAAACTAGATGGGTCAAATCAACGACGATCAAAATTAATTTTATTTTCTCCAATTAGCTTATCAACTCGTTGATATAAATTTAAATTTATTTTTTCTAATTTTGCTAATCGATTATTAAATTCAATAATCTTTTTTTCAACACGATCATCAACATATTTAGCAACACCTGATAAAGGTGAAGGAATAGTAAAATCAGGATAATCAAATTTTAAATTCTTCTTCAAATCAATTAATTGTTCTGGAGTTAATGGTGTTCCATGTGCTTTGTTTGAATTAGCATTAACTGAACCATAACCAATTTGTGTCGCAGCAATGATAACGGTTGGTTTATTTTTAGATGCTTTTGCTTTAGCAAATGCAACTTTTAAATGTTTATTACTATTTCCATTTTCACAATTTACAACATTTCAACCCATTGATTTAAAATATCTTGATACATCAATTGTGGTTGAATTAGAAACTTCACCATCAAGTTGAATACTGTTGTAATCGTAAATCATTATTAAATTATTAAGCTTTAAGCGACCAGCAACAGCAATAGCTTCATAACTAATTCCTTCCTGAAAACATCCATCACCAAACAAACAATAAGTATAATTATTTATTAATTCAATCTTGGGTGTATTAACTAGATTGGCCATTTTCTTGCTTGCAATTGCTAAACCTACTGCCATCGCTATTCCTTGTCCTAATGGACCAGATGATACTTCTACGCCATCAAGCAGTGCAGGTTCGGGGTGTCCTGGAGTTTTAGCATCAATTTGACGGAAATTCTTTAATTGCGTCATATTGATATCTTTGTAACCACACAATAACATGGTTGCATAAAGTAAACTACTTGCATGACCACAAGATAAAACAAACCTATCACGATTAATATAATCGTTATCAGTTGGGCTTGTATTCATTTGATTAACAAAAAGTTCATACATAATATCAGCAGCACCAAGAGCTACACCTGGATGTCCTGATTTTGCTCTAGTTATTGCTGATGCAGCTAATACTCTAATTGTGTTTGCAGCTAATTTTGAATCAATTTTTATTTTTTTCATAATAATTACTTTCCAATCTTAGATTTTATGGCGGCTATTAAATAGTTTATTCCGTTTGGGTGTGGCTTATCTCACGGAATTAATAAATCAGCTTCTCATCGCTTTGGTCTAACATAAAGATCGTACATGGGTTTTACAGATTCGCTTCATTGATCCACAATCGATTCAACCGTTCTACCACGTTCCTTCTGATCGCGCATTAATCGTCTAATAAAACATTGATCAGTAGAAGTATAAACATAGAGTTTAAGTTCAGCAAGTTTATTTATTTCATCATCATATAGTGATAAGAATCCATCAAGAATAATAATTTTGCTAGGCTTAACTAATTCCGTTTGTTTTAATCTTTTATGATTTTTGTAATCATAAATTGGCATACGAATAGATTTTCCATTAAGCAAAGTTTTTAAAGTTTTTTTTAATAAAACTCAATCAATTGCATTGGGATGATCAAAATTAGGATTACCGCTTTTAGCAATTTTAGGTACAAGTGTTGGATTAGCTTTATAAAAAGAATCTAAACAAATTATTTGCACTTCATGTTTGGCAAAACTAGCTTGAATTTTTTTTGAAACCATTGTCTTTCCTGATCCAGAGCAACCAGCGACAATAATAAGTTTGTTTTTCATATGTAAATTATATTTTATTTTACAAATAAAAAAGATAATACTATATATCAATATTTGTTATGGGAATCTAAAATATTTGATATAATTAAAAAACGCGTAAGGTAGAAATTATGAGTAGAAAAGATTATTTCACAAATAAACGTGCAATGAGTGGAAACAAAAAATCACACGCTATGAATCATTCAAGACGTGTTTGAAATGTTAACTTACAAACTGTAAAGGTAACATTACCTAATGGTCAAGTTAAAAAAGTTAAAGTTTCTGCCAAGACACTAAAGACTCTTAACAAGAGAAAAATTAACGGTGCTAGCAAAGGAAAGAAAGTTAGCAAACCTGCTGCAAAAAAAGAAGCAGCTAAGTAATTAATAAGTATAATTTTAATTACGAAATGGGAGTATAGCTCAGTTGGTTAGAGCACACCCCTGATAAGGGTGAGGTCGATTGTTCGAGTCAATTTACTCCCACCATTAATGGGGCCTTAGCTCAGCCTGATAGAGCACCTGATTTGCACTCAGGGGGTCGAGGGTTTGATTCCCTTAGGCTCCACCATTAAAT
>JAKSVR010000011.1 GCA_024427105.1 Mycoplasmoidaceae bacterium
ATTTGTCCTTATTGGAGCGGGTAATGGGAATCGAACCCACATTAATAGCTTGGAAGGCTATAGTTCTACCATTGAACTATACCCGCAACAATGGTGCTGAAAGAGGGACTTGAACCCTCACGATATTGCTATCACAGGATTTTAAGTCCTGTGCGTCTACCATTCCGCCACTTCAGCATAAATGGTGCCCCACCGGAGACTCGAACTCCGGACCCCTTCATTAAAAGTGAAATGCTCTACCACTGAGCTAGTGGGACAATAATTGGCTGGGTAGGTTGGATTCGAACCAACGCATGTCAGAATCAAAATCTGATGCCTTACCGCTTGGCTACAACCCAATTAATGGTGGACAGAAGTGGATTTGAACCACTGAATCCGAGGGAGGCTGATTTACAGTCAGCTGCGTTTGGCCGCTTCGCTATCTGTCCATTAATTGCACGTTTTAACGTGCTTTATATTATATCTTATAAGCGAGATATTTTAAGGATTTTAACTTTATAAGGTTTCTCTACACCTTTGATTTCTACGATTTCCTCTTCTTGATGATCTAGGATTGCCATTGCTAGAGGAGAAACATTGGAAATTTTGTCTTGATCTGGATCAGCTTCAACTTCACCAACAATAGCATATTCATATGTTTCATTATCAGACATATCAAGAATTTTTACCTTTGTTCCTACCTTAACACGGTTAGTTGCTTTCTTTGTTGCTTTATCATCAATGATTTCAGCATGATCGATGATTGCTTGATACTCTTTAATTTTTGCTTCGATCTCAGCTTGTCTGTTTTTTGCAGCATCGTAATCTGCATTTTCTGAAAGGTCACCTTGTTCACGAGCTTCTTGAATTGCTTTAATTACTTTAGGTCTTTCAACTTGAATCAAACGTTCTAATTCTTTTTTGATTTCTTGTTCTTTATCTTTTGTTAGAAGTATTTTTTCTGCCATAGTGATTCCTTTCTATTACATTCAACAGTCTGAGAAAACATATGATTTGACTGTTTCAGAAATGCCACTTATTTTAATATCGATGTTTTGTCCGTTTTTGACATAATTCAAAGTTTTACCAGTTAGTAAATTGTCGTTATTTAATTTAAATGAAACAGTTGAATCAGTTTCTTCTCAAGCGTCAATATAAACATCTTGTTCTGCTATGATTGTATATGCAGCAGCTAAATCTCAAAAGAATATTTGTTTTCTTTCAGTACTGCTTGATCATTCACTATTAATTTGATCTAGAAATGTTTGTTCAATTTTTTTTCGATCTTCTTTTATTAAATGTGGTTTGATAGCATTTACTATATCACCATGTTTATGATAATGTTCCTTATCCTTGAACATGCAATTGATTGTGTCTTTGTAATTTAGTGATAGACCTTTTTTGTTGCAACTACAAGAAACAATAGTTGGAGTTAAAATTCCAACTAATGATAATGGTAATGTTGCTGTTAATATTTTGCTTAGTAATTTCATTATTTCTTTGTTGTTTTGTTTATTGCTTTTGCATTTCTTGATTTAATTCTATTAGCTTTGTTTCTGTGAATAACATGTTTACGACTTAAACTGTCTGCTTTTGAATAAAGCTTGTTTAGATCTTTTGCATCTTTAGATGCACGAGTCTTTTTTATGTTATTTTTTAAATTAGATAAAGAAACTCTGTTTGCAGCGTGTCTTTTATCTGATTGTCTTTTAGTTTTAATGTTTGATTTAATGTTTGCCATGTGTATAAATCCTTAATTTTTGTCTTTTAATTATATACATATTTTTAATATAAATAAAATATAATTGAAAATACTTAAGGAGGTTAACTATGCTTGGTGGTATTATGCCTTTAATTCTATTAGTAATTGTTGGTATTGCTATTTTTGCTTGGTACAAAAAAAGAAAGGCAAATCGAGAAGCTAACCCCTTTTTATCATCTAGAAAAAATAAAGATGAAGTTTGAAAAACAATTAAGCAATTTTTAAAAGACAACGGTGAACAAGGCAAAGAAATCGTTGATAGCTACGTGTGCAAACGTGACCATGTTGATGTTGTAAATCCAAATGGTTCATATTTATATAAGAAAAATAAAAACTATGAATTAAAGATTAGAAAGTGACAACGAAAAATTTTAAATAAAAACCGTAAAGAACAAGGACAACAATTATTAGAAGCACCAAAAGCTAGAGATTTATTTGTTGTTGTTTTTGAAACAAGAGATTCAAAGACAGGAATTAAAGATGCTCCACGTTGTTTTGAATGTGAAGTTATAAACAAACGTATTTCTAAAAAAGAATTTGATCGAAAAGTTGTAATCAATAAAGAATTGGATTACGACAAAGAAATGGAATGGGTTGCACCAGTTAGATATTCTGAAGCAGCTAAAGCTGCTGCAATTGAACAGAAAATGGCAAAGCAAAAGGCAGCTGCAACTAAACGCGAGCAAAGACGTTTATTGAAGAGAGAAAAGAAAGCAAAAGAAAATGCCAGCAAACAATAAAGTAATTTTTATGGGCACTCCAAAAATAGCAGCTGTATGTCTAGCTGCTATTTTAGAACATAAAGATATTGAGGTTGTTGCCGTAGTGTGTCAACCAGATAAACCAACAGGTCGACACAAAGAAATTATTTTTAGTCCAGTTAAACAACTGGCTATTGATCATAAAATTCCAGTGTTGCAAGATGAAAAAGTTGGGAATTTATTTGAAAAAATTAAACAATTATCTCCAGATTTAATTTTTACATGTGCATTTGGACAATTTGTTCCTTCTAACATTTTAGCTATTCCTAGATATAAATGTGTTAATTTACATGCCTCATTACTACCTAAACTACGTGGTGGCGCTCCTATTCAATGAGCAATTATTAATCAGGAAAAAATTACTGGCTTTACATTAATGTATATGGAAAAGAAAATGGATGCTGGTAATATCATTAAGCAATATCCAATCAATATTGATCCACAAGAAACATATTCATCTTTATATGATCGTTTATGTGTTTTAGCTGGTGATATTATTTCTAAAGATTTGAATATACTGTTTGATGCAAACCTAAAATCAATTCCACAAAATGAGAGTGAAGTAACTTTTGGTTATAACATCACACGAGATGATGAAAAAATAAATTGAAGAAAGTCTAATTTAGAGGTTGATGCACAAATTAGAGGTTTATATAATGTTCCCATTGCTTACACAACATTTGATAATCAAATAGTTAAGATTCATAAAGCAACACCTGTGGTGTCATATGCTAATGCTGCTGCAGGAAGCATTATTTCAATAACAAACCAAGGTATTGTTGTCGCTTGTGGACAAAATGCTTTAAAGCTTGAACTAATTCAATTAGCTGGCAAAAAGCCATTACTTATTAAACAAATTGTTAATGGTAATCACCCATTTAGAGTTGGAAAATTATTTAAATAGTCACTTTTTGACTAGCTAAAGGTTTACTCATTCCTAGTACAAGAACAATCAAATCATTGATTTTATTTTTACAGTTTCCAACTATTCCATTTTTAACTAAACTAAATAGTTTAGTGTTGTTTAAGACAATGATATATTTTGTATCATAATCTGGATCAACAAGAATTTCATCAAATGTATAGGGTATTTTACAATCAATGTTATTGTAGAGAATGTAGCCACAAGCATTTTTGATTAGTTGTTTTAGATTTAATTCATTAATTCCAATATTGATTTCATGTTTTTTAAGGAACGAAACTACATCAGAAGCAAATTGATCAAAACAATTAAATTCATTTATAGTTTGTTCAAGAGGAATAATGGGGTTAACTTCTAATCTTTTAAAAAGTTTGGCCGGAGTAGATTCTTTGTATAAAGAACGAAATAATTCTAATCATTCATCTTTATTAATTGAAAGTTGGTCAAGAACTTTTCCTTTTTCAATTTGATTTTCTAATAAACCTAAAATAAAACCAATTGAACAACCATCAGAGTCATAGTGTTGTTTTAATAAATCTCGTAATTCGGTATCATTAAAAATAAATTGATATCGTTTTTTCAGTTTTAAAAAAATTTTATTATTTTTACTCATTGTATTTCTTTTCGATTTCTTCTTTTAAGAAATCAAGGATACCTTGAATCTTTGCATAGTCCATTCGGTTAGGTCCAACAACTGAGATTTGATGTGAATTATCTTTCCCTTTTACATTAACTGTTGCGATAGTTAAGTCTTTAGATCCAATCCGCTCAGCAGAAGATATAAGAGTAGTTTTGCCGGTTTTACCTTGTGTATAAGCGATTTGTTGTCAAATTGTTGTTTTATCTAGCAAGTCCAAAATTTCATTTAATTTATTAACATCATTTTTAAATTCTGGTTGAGTCGTTAAATATTTAGTTCCATGAACTTCTGTTTTGTATTGATATCGAAGATCAAACATCTTCTTTACCATTTCTTGCATAATAAATTCATAATTTTCAACACTGTCTTTAATAATGTCTTTAATGCTATTAATCTTTTCTGGTAGTTGATCAATTGGTGTGTCAATTAATCGATCATTAAAAATTCTAATACATGTTGAAATGTCATTTAAAACTTTATTTTCATTAAAAGTAATAGTGTTTTTAGTAATATTACCACTCGATGTTACAACAATAACAACAGCCATATTTGCATGAATAGGAATTAAATCAATGCGTTTTAATGTTTCATTTATTTCACCGGTTGTAACAATTGATGGTAAATGCAATGTTTCATTAATAACGTCCATTGATTCATCAATGATTGTTTCAATTGATGTTAATCTTTTTGCGAAAATCTTATTTAATTTTTTCTTTATGTCTAGGCTTAATGTTGGATGAAGAATGTTTGCACGATAATATTCATAACCTAAAGATGTTGGAACACGTCCAGAAGATGTGTGCGTTTTTTCAATTAAACCGACTTTTTCAAGATATGCCATTTCATTACGAATTGTAGCACTAGAAAGGTCTTTCATAAAGTCATGAATTACTTCTTTACTAGAGATTGGAGTAGCTTCATTAATGTATTGTTCAACAATGATCTTTAAAACATGAATTTGTCTTTCAGTTAGCTTAATATTTTGCATATTTTTACCTATTAGCACGTGTGCCTTTATATTGCTAATTATAAAATATATTAAATATATTTAAATAATTTTATTTTTTTGTTATTATTTAATTGAAAAATATTTTTTTAATAAAAAAAATAAAGAGAAAATGATTAATCAAAAAACATCTTATAAATTGTTGTCTCTTGATTTAGACGGCACATTATTGTCTCCTGTTTTGCGAAGAGCAAAAAATGAGGATTGCGAAGCACTTCAAGATTACATGTCATCAGGCGGAACATTATTTATTAACACAGGTCGTGCACCATGAGCTATATCTAAAACAGTAGATAAAATCAATGCTGCTGGTGGAAATAAAATTAAAATCTTTTCTTGCTGAAATGGTTCATATATTAAAGATTTAAATGATGGAATAACAGTTGAGACAAAAATTAGCCATGAATATTGTAAAAACATTTTTGAAATCACAAAACAATTCAAAGGCGCATATATTTGATTTCACACACCAAAGGGTTTAGAAAATAATTCAATTTATATTTATCCAAAAAATGTACTTTTGCAAGCTGGATATAGGATATCCAAATTAGTTCCTGTTAAACAAACAAATGATTTAACATCTTTTAAAATCGATATTATTTCACTTAAAAAATCAACCATCGCTCGAATCTATCATGAATTGATTAAACATAATTTGCATCAGTTAGTTACTATTTCTCACTCTTCTTCTAGATTAATTGAAATAACTCCTTTTGGCATAAACAAAGGGTATGCAGTAAATTATTTTGCAAAGAAATATAACATTTCTAAAAACGAAATTGTTTCTATTGGTGATTCTTTTAATGATTTATCTGCTTTTAGAAATTCAGCTTTATCTATTGGCATTCATCCAAAGAACCCCAATTTCTTAGAACATTGTGATGCAGTTATTAATCATAAATCAAACGGTGTTAGACAAGCAATTGAAGATTATTTAATAAAAGATGTTGACAACGAAACGTTTAAATTAATTTTTACTGATCTTGATGGAACATTGATTGACAATAAAACGAAATTGTTTTCTAATGCCACTAAAATTGCTTTACAACAATGTACAAACCATTTAATACCTATTGCAATAGCAAGTGGTAGGAGTATTCATGATGGAATAAGAATAGTAGAATCAATGGAATTAAATCCTAAAACAAACATCTACATTATTGGAAATAATGGTGCAACCATTTTTGATATCTTTACACAAAAATATATTTCTCAATCTCCAATTGATGAAGTTGATGCAAAGAAAATCTTTAACATTCTTGTTGACTATGCTAAAAAAGCAAATGGTAAACTTGGTTTTATTATTTATCAACATTCTATTGATTTGCTTTTCTACAATGAACCTTTCTGAAAAATTTACAATTTCAAGAAAACCGGTTTTGAAGATCAATACGATCCTTGATGTAAAACAAAACCAATTTACTTAACGCAATATCCAAGCGACATCATTTGTTACAAGTTTGTTGTTAAATTTCCTGATCCTGAATTTGCAGCCAAAGGTTGTGAAGAATTAAGAAAAGTTTTCCCAAATCTAGAAGTATGTCTTTCATCTAATGTTAATTTGGAAATTAATAAGAAGGGTATTAATAAAGGATTCGCTGGTAAAAAATTACTAGAAAAAATTAATGTTGATCCTGAAAAGATTTTAGTATTGGGCGATGGACAAAACGATATCCCTGCTTTAAAATTAACAAAACATTCTTTTGTTCCTGGATACACATCTGATGAAGTAAAAAAAGCTGCCAACCATGTTATTGAAGGAGTAAATGTTGTGAATTTTGCTAGTACAGTAATTTCACAATATGTGTTAAAAAAAGGAAAAACAGGTAAACAATAATGAATGAAACTCCATTTATCCAGTTAAAGGATATAGCAAAACGATATGATGATGGTTATCTTGCTTGTAGTAATATAAACGTTAATATTGATAAAGGCAAGTTTGTAACAATCCTTGGACCATCTGGTTGTGGCAAAACAACAATCTTAAAGATGTTGGCTGGTTTTGAAATGCCAACTCAAGGAAAAATTATTGTTAATGGTGTCGATATTAAGGACTTACCAATTCATATGCGTCCAACCGCAACCGTTTTCCAAGATTATGCACTTTTTCCAAATTTAACCATTTTTGAGAATATTTGCTATGGCTTAAAAATAATGCGAACGCAATTAAACGATATTCCAAATAAAATTCATGAACAATTAGCAAAGATTAAAAAAGCCGCTATTGCCAAAGCGACTAAAGAAATAGAAGAAATTAAAAAAGACCAAGTAAAACTTGATAAAGAAATTATTAGAGCTAAATTAGCATATTCTCGAAACGAAGAATTATTTAAAATTCAAGATATGCGTTTTGATCAATTTGAAGCACAAATTTATTATTATGAACGACAAATGGCAAAACATAATCCAGATTTTGAAGGTTTTAAATTAACTAGAGAAAATGCAAGAAAAGTTGCTCGGGACCGAATTAGATCTTTATTTGGTGTAAGAAGATATATTCATTTCAATACTGCTGGAATGAGTGCTACTGAGAAGAAAGTATATGATCTTATAAAATTGTTTACTTATAAACAACCTATTGACCGAAAGGTTGATCGTTTAGTAGAAAAATATAATGATGCAGACCAATGAATATCATATTGAGAAAACTATCCACAAAAGATGGTTGAACAATTTGAAAAACTTCACACAACTAGACCTTTAACTAAATGAGAAATTGAGCAAAAGGCAAGAGAAGCAATTGAACTAGTAGGTCTTCAAGGAGAAGAAAATAAATTTCCTCGAGATTTATCTGGTGGTATGCAACAACGTGTTGCTTTAGCAAGAGCAATCGTTGTTAAACCAGAAATCCTTTTACTTGATGAACCACTTTCAGCTCTTGATGCTAAAGTTCGTAAAAAAATGCAAGAAGAGTTAAAACGAATTCATAATGAATTAAAGATTAACTTTATTTTGGTTACTCATGATCAAGAAGAAGCGCTAAGACTTTCTGATCAAATAATTGTTATGTCTAAAGGAAAGATTGAACAATTTGGTTCACCAAAAAACATCTATGAACACCCAAACAGTACTTGAGTAGCTAACTTTATTGGTTTAGCCAATTTCATTGATGCTACATATTTGGGTAACGAGAAAATTCAAATTGGAGAACGTATATTAAAATATCCAATTACTAATAAAGAACTTGAGCAAACAATGAAACGAAATTCTGAGTTCAAATTCTTGGTTCGTCCAGAAGATGTAAAAGTATGTCGTCCTAATCATGCTTATTTGTTTGTAAGAGTTAATTCGATTTTATATAAGGGTACAACTTATGAAGTAAAATGTCTAACTAAAGATAAAACAGAAATTACACTTCATACAAACGACCATTTAAAAGTAAATGATAAGATTGGTATTAGATGGGATCTAAAATTGGCTGCACCAATTATTCCAAAAAAGAGGGATAAGTAATGAACGATATTATTTCTCATAACCGAAGGACACACCTAAAGTTATTAAAACCAAAATCTAAATTTAACAAGCAATTACTCCTTGTTATACCTTTTGTTTTAATGTCTTTACTTTTGTTTGTGATTCCTTTATTAATGGTTATTGTGAAATCGTTCTTGCCAACCGATTCTGGTTCAGCTAGTCTTAACTGAACCATTATGAATTCCTTCGTATTTGAAAAAATATTCTTATCGATTGGTTTGGCTTTAGCTGCCACGGCAATCTGCACTGTATTGGCATATCCTTTTGCTTATATGATGGCATTTAATAAATCAAAAACATTTAAAGCAGTATTAGTTGTTTTAGTAACCGCTCCTATTTGATCAAGTTTCTTAGTTAAACTAATTGGATTAAAAACATTCTTTGATTTATGCGCTGGTTATAGTAACTCAACATACGGTCATATTTTTACTATTATTGGATTGGTATATATCTACATACCATTCATGATATTGCCACTATATAACGTCTTAGACGATATGCCTAAGAATTTAATTTTTGCTAGTCAAGATTTAGGACAAAGTATGGTTAAAACATTCTTTAAAGTTGTAATTCCATATTCTAAGACAGCTTTCTATGCAGGTTTGACACTTGTTTTCCTACCTGCTGTTACAACTGTTGCAGTTCCGCAGTTCTTGAATAATGCCTCAAATAACGCAACGATTGGCGACATTATTGTCCAAGAAGGTGAAGAAGGACTTATTAGTGATATTGCTTTGGCAAGAAGTAGTTCATTATCATTAGTTGTAAGTATTTTTGTTCTTGTTTTGTATTTAATTATTGCTTTTTTACCAAAATTATTTAGTTTAAAGCATCGGAGGATTAGTTAATGCGTTTAGTTGCAAGACCTCCGAAACATATTGGAACAAAAAACAGAATTAAATGATTCTTTAGAAGATTCTACATCTTCTTAATCTTAGCTATAATCTATGTTCCATTAATTGTCATTATCTTATTAAGCTTTAATGGTCAAACAGATCGTGGTAATATTATCATGAACTTTGGTGTACCAGATATTATTAATTACATTAAACTATTCCATGATAATGATTTCTTAAATGCATTATTAAACTCAGTGATTATTTCAGTTATTGTTGTTCCAGTATCAGTGCTAATTGCTGTAATTACATGTTTTGGTATTTGAAACGCAAAAAATAAATATGTTAACACAATTGTTGGTACATCGAAAGTATCAGTCGCAATTCCTGAGCCAATTACTGCTATTTCATTGGCTTTGTTATTTACTTCGACTGTTTTACCTCTTGGTTTAGATTTTGGTATTGTCACCGTTTGCTTAGCACACATTAGTTTCTGTACACCTTATGCAATCATTTCTATTTTTCCAAAGATGCAAAAGATGAATAGAAACTTATTATGAGCAAGTTATGACCTTGGATATTCAAGATTTAAAACTTTTTTTAAAGTCGTTATCCCTTATTTAGCTCCTGCACTTTTATCAGCTAGTGCAATTGTATTAGCTATGAGCCTTGATGATTTCATCATCACTAGTTTAATTAATGGATCAACACAAACACTTTCAACTGCAATTTATACAACACGAAAGGGTATAAAAGCATGAGTCGTTACTTTTGGTGCACTTTTAGTATTGGTAACATTTGCTATTGTAATAGTTATTTCAATTGTGAAAGCTCGCAAGAGTAAGATTCAGGTTGTAAGCGAAAGACAGAGAATATATGAAAAACTTATTAAATAAAAAATTCTCTATCGCAATTAGTAGTGCAATTGCTTGCACTACACCTTTGGCTTTTAATTCTTTAACAAGCTGTAGTCAAAATAGTGGTATTCAATTTGCTAACTTTGAAAGTTACATGAACAATAAGCTTATGTTGCATCTTGAAAATGAGTATGGTGTTCAGTTTCAATGATATACCGTTACGGAAATGATTGAAACTAAATTCAAAAATACATATGATTTAGCTATTCCATCAGGTTATGAATTAGTTTCATTACTAAAAAGAAATTGATTGCACAAAATTCAATGAGATAAATTTCAAATTGATGGTGTTACTGATAGTACTAGTGCTAAAACACTATTTGCTCAACCAGTAGTTCAAGCAATTGAGGAAATGGATGAAGCATTTAGACTATATTTCAAATCTATTCCTGAATCAGAATGACCGAAAGACCCATCTTTTAACCCTGATACATTCACTGTTTTAGATTATGGCGTTCCATATTTTGCCCAAGCATTTACTTTTGTTTATAAAGGAACACCAATTGATTATTACAGTGCCATCACAAAACAAAAATTGCCTTCAGGCAGCAGCCCAACCTGAGCTGATATTTTCTACACAATTAGTCCACAAAATCAAAATCGTGATTCACGATTTGATAACCGAATAGGTATGCTAGATGATGCAAAGTCATTGTATGACATTGCTAGAATTATTGAAACAATTGAAGCTAATCCTGAACATCCTGAATTAGCAACTAACCAAATGCCAGAAAATTCATCAATTGATAGTTTAAAAGAAACATTTAAATCATTAACGTCTAAAGCACAAAGCAATTGATACACATTAAATACAGACTCTGGAATTATTTCTCGAAACTTAGCTGATCATTCTGAACATGGCTATGTTGCAGCTTTATCATGATCTGGTGATGCATTGTATGCATCACAAGGTGCAGGAGAATATGAACCATATACTGGCGAGCAAATGCATGTTACTAAACCTTCTGGTGTTTCACTTGATGAAATAGAATTTGTAGTAATGAATAAAAAAGATGAAAATTGAACTGAACGACTAGATCAAATGTATAAGGTCGTTTATGATACTTGTTTAGATGGATGCAAAGCCAACGATATTGATGAACGTGTGGATGATCGTTATAAATATTGAGCAATGGAAAATTGAGACACAGTAAACTATACTCCTATTCTTAAAACAATCTATGAATATGTTGTTAATGTCAATAGTGACTATTGACAAGATTATGATTTAGAAACAAGGAAATTATTTATTTCTATCCTTGAAATGAGTCAAGCTAAATCATTATTTGGACGTACTCTTACACCATTACAAAATTCAAACACTCATTGAGCTTGACTAGAAACTAGAGGCAAGTTATAATGGCTAAACAAAAAGTTATTTTAGCTATTGAAAGCAGTTGTGATGATACATCTATATCAATAATGAAAGGCAACAACGTTATTGCTAATGTAACATCAACTTCAATGGCCGAACACCGTAAATATGGTGGAATTGTTCCTGAATTAGCAAGTCGTTCTCATTGCAGTGAAATAGATAAAGTATGTGCTGAAGCATTGAAACAAAGCAAAATGTCTTTACCAGACATTGATTACATTGCTTATACTGCTGAACCAGGATTAGTTGGTTCATTACATGTTGGGAAGGTATTTGCCAACATGCTTGCTACTTTACTAAATAAACCAATTATTAAAGTTAATCACATGATGGGACATGCTTATAGTTATTTTGTTGATCACGACATTAAACAATTAAAATTTCCTATTCTATCATTAGTTGTTTCTGGTGGCCATACGTTTATTTCACGTGCATCAAGTCTTAAAAATTTTAAATACTTAAATGAATCAATTGATGATGCTGCTGGTGAAGCACTTGATAAGATTGGAAGATTCTTAGGTTTACCTTATCCTGGTGGGATTTCAATAGATAACATCTATTCGTCTAAAGAATTAATTGAACTTGCACCAAATAAACCGGTTGATGCACCATTTACTTTCTCTGGTATTAAAACTGCTGCGCTAAACATGATTAATACATATAAGATGAAAAAGAAAAATGTACCAGTTAAAACTATTGCAAGTTCATCTTTAGAATGGATAACAAATGATTTAGTAAGAAAATTACAATATTATCTATCTAAATACAAGGATACAAAAATGGTTTTAGTTGGTGGTGGTGTTTCTGCTAATAAACTTTTAAGAAAGAAATTATCTGAAATTAAAAAGGTAAAGGTTCTTTATCCAACACTAAAATACACAAATGATAATGCAGCCATGATTGCTGCTTATGCTAGATTACTTTGTAAAAAGTAACTATTCTATATATAATACAAAGTACCATAAAGAGTGTGGGGAGAGACAAGCTCGTTGATCCACCAGCAAAATCCAAAAGGACAGTGCTAAAGCTTGAACGATGGGAATAATAATGACAAAAACTCCCATCGTATGATAGGAGTTTTTCTTTTTGGTAGGGAGATAATATGCAAAATAAATTATTAATTACATCTGAATCAGTGGGTCGTGGTCATCCAGACAAGATTTGTGATCAAATTGCTGATGCAGTACTAGATGAATGTTTAAAACAAGATCCTAACGCAAGAGTTGCTTGTGAGGTATTTGCTCACAACCGATTAATTGTCATTGGTGGACAAATTACAACAACTGCCTATGTGGATGTTGTTCAAGAAGCATGAAAAATTTTAAAACCACTTGGTTATTCTGAAACCGATTTTTCAATTATTTCAAATATTAATAAGCAATCAGAAGATATTGCTCATTTAGTTGATAAAACCGATCCTAAGAAATTAGGCGCTGGTGATCAAGGTATGGTTTTTGGTTATGCTACAAACATGACTAAAGAGTATATGCCGCTATCAATTGTTTTAAGCCATGAGCTATTAAAGCAATTAGAAAAATTAATCAAGAATGGTAAATTATCATATTGCAAATATGATATGAAATCTCAAGTTTCAATTGAATATATTGGTCGTAAGCCAAAAGTAGATTCAATTATTATCTCTGTGCAACATAAAGAAGATGTTGATTTAAGTAAATTAAGAAAAGACATAAAGAAACTCGTTATCATTCCTGTCTTAAAAAGATATCATTTAAATACAAATTGTAATTTATATATTAACAAGTATGGAAGATTTGTTATTGGTGGTCCAATTGGCGATACTGGATTAACAGGAAGAAAAATTATTGTTGATACATATGGATCTATTGCTCACCATGGTGGTGGTGCATTTAGTGGAAAAGATCCAACAAAGATTGATAGAACTGGTGCATATTTTTGCCGATACATTGCTAAGAACATTGTTGCAGCCGGCTTGGCTGATCGTTGTGAAATTAGATTAAGTTATTGTATTGGCGAACCAAAACCAATGTCTATGTATGTTGATTGTTTTGGTACAGAAAAGATGGATATAAATAAAATTTATAAAGCTGTTGAAAAAACATTTAATTTTGATTTATATAATATTATTAAGGAACTCAAATTATTAACTCCAATTTATCACAAAACAAGTGTTTATGGTCACTTTGGTAAAGATGGACTAACTTGAGAAAAACTTGATAAAGTTCAAGCTTTAAGGAGAGCAATAAATGGCTAACCAAGAAACAATTGAGAAGATTCTAAATAAGAAATTTAAGAAGGCAGTTTTTTCTGGATATGATTCAGCGGATGTTGATTCCTTCTATGACAAAGTCATAGAATATTTAAAAAATAACGATAAAATGGTAGAATCATATAAAGATGATGCTCTAAAGTTAAAAGAGCAAGTTAAGAACCTTACATCTTTAAATGCAACATTGAATCAAGAAAAAGTTAAACTTGAACAAACCATAAAAGAATATCAAGAAGAAGGTTATGGAAGTATGTTGCTTAAACAACGTAGTAATAAACAAGGAGAATAATTATGGCAGAAGAAAACAAACAAGAAAATATAAAAGGTCAATCAACTATTAAAAAAATAAAAGATCCTGATTTTTCTAAAGAAGTAACAATTGATAGATTAGTTGCTGATAAGCAAGCTGTTGATTATCATTTCAATAGAATGAAAAAAGAATTTGGTGACAAATTATCTGACCAAGATATCCGTAAACGTATTCACAACATGGTAGTAAGAGACAATATTTTTAATGCAGCAATGCATATTATTGTTCCATGCTATGAAATTAAGATTGATGGAAATGATCTTAAAAATGTTACTGAATCAATGATAAAAGCAGATCCACGTTTAGGTCAAGCACCATTTGAATATGTTAAAACAATGGCAACTAGATTAATGGAAAAAGAAATGCTATTTGCTGTTCTAGCTAAAGAATGAAACATTGCTGTTGATGACAAAGAAGTGCGTGATTCATTAGACAACTACTATAAAGAAACAAATCATCCAATTCGTGATATTCTTGCCGATCCAAGACGTATGGAAGGTGTACGCAGAACAATTCTTGAACAAAAAATTGCTAACGCTATTTGTTCTAAATTAAAATTCAAAATGGACAATGAAGCAATTTTAAGAAACGCTGAAGCAAGTAGAAAAGCAATGGAAGAAGCTCTAGCTAAAGCACAAGCTAACACCAAAGTTACAGATGAAACAAAAAAATAGGCTTATGCCTATTTTTTATTTATTACATTTGCAGGTGCATCCTTCAAGTGAATATGTACAGCTGCATCTAGCTTGTTGATATGCTTGTGGATGTTTACAAACCGGACAAACTTTAGGTGCGGTTGTTGAATAAACAATCTTTCCACAGTTATTGCATTTTCAAGCAATTTTTTTAGATTTCTTGAACATTTTACCAGTAGTAATTAGTTTTAAAAGTGCAAGATATCTTTTTTCATGTTCTTCTTCAACAGATGCTACTCCTGAAAATAATGCAGCAATTTCATCAAAGCCTTCTTCTTTAGCTTCCTGCGCCATTCTTTTATACATAGTTGTATGTTCAAAGTTTTCGCCATCAGCTGCATCTTTTAAATTAACTTTTGTCGATGAAACAGCACCTCCATTAATTAATTTGTATCAAAGTTTTGCATGTTCTTTTTCGTTGTTAGCTGTTTCTTCAAAAAAATCAGCAATTTGATTGTATCCATCTTTTCTTGCCTGACCAGCAAAATATGAATATTTATTTCTTGCCATACTTTCGCCGGCAAAAGCTTCATTAAGATTTTTTAATGTTTTAGTGCCTTTAAGACTTTTTTGTTTCATTTTAAATACCTCTTAAAAGTATTATAATACTTTTAACTTTATGAAATTGCATATTGTACTTTTTGAACCAGAAATTCCACAAAATACCGGAAATATTGCACGAACTTGCGTTGGTTTTAACGCAATTTTGCATTTAATTAGACCATATGGTTTTGTGCTAAACGATAAACAATTAAAACGATCTGGTTGTGATTATTGAAAATATCTCAAAATTGTTGAACACGATTGCTATGAGGATTTTATAAAAACTCTTAAACCAAATGATCAAATTTATTACATAACAAGATATGGAAAACACCTTTTATCTGAGATTAAAAAACCCAAAAAATTAGGTGATATTTATTTGATGTTTGGCAAAGAATCGACAGGCATTACCAAAGATATTTTAGTTGCCAATAAATCTCATACGATTAGAATTCCAAGTTCAAAGAATGTTCGTAGTTTAAATTTAAGCAATTGTGTAGCCATCTGTTCATATGAGGTTGCACAAATGTTTAATTTTTCTAATTTAGAAAAATTAGAACCACATAAGTTAGATTATTTAGATAAATAATATAATTGTATAATATTAAAGTATTTCAACTATGAATGCGATAGATACCAACACCGGGAAAAGTATCAAAAACCGAAACGTTTTTAGACGAATTGTTTCGGCTCTTTCCATCGGTGGCAAAAAAGTATTAAGAGTAGTCATTGGAAAGACACTTCCCCAACGATTATTCCGATTATATTTAGTGATTATCGTAGCTGGTGCACTATTATTATGTGCTCCATTCTGTTTAAACAAAATTGACATTAATGGTCAAATGGTACAACTTAATGGATTTAAGGACATTAATGGTTATAACTTCGTTAAAGCCCTATTTATTGCTTGCTCGGGATTTAGTGATACGGGTTTGACCCCAGTTAATATTTATGAATATCTAAATGCTGGTGGACAAGTAGTTTTGTTGATCTTAATTGAAATTGGTGGTATTGGTGTTATTGCCCTTTTCTATTATGTTTGAAACTTCTTTAAAAAGAAAGATGACAAAATTGACGTAGGTCAATTGTATATCATGCAAGCTGAACGTGGTGGCAGTAGATTGTCACAATCATTCCACGTTATAAAAGTTGCATTAATTTTTATTCTTTCAACACAAGTTTTATTCATGTTTAGTTTTGCATTTTGTTTTTGTTTTATTCCTTCATATAAACAACAATTTTTACCAAACTTTGATCCAACTTTAACACAAAACGCTGTGTTCCAAGGTATTTCATTTAATACTCAAGAGATGTTACCAATGTATCATAACTTTGGCTACTCATTATGAATTGGTTTGTTTACAACTGTTTCAGCAATGAACAACGCTGGTTTTGATAACATTTCATCAACATCAATGGCTCCATTTAGAAATGATTTAGGTATCTTTTTCCAAACATTAATAGTAATGGAATTGATTATTGGTGGTTTAGGTCACTTTGTATGATTCGATGTAATTGAAAAGATTAAATGTAAGATTACAAATAAACGATACAAAATGACGCTTTATTCAAAAGTAGCAATTAGTGTTTATGCAATTGTTGCAGTTCTAGGATTAGGTGGTACTTTTGCTTGTGAGTTCTTAAACCCACAAGCTCAATCTAATTTGGTTGTTGGATCAGTGGAAGGAAGAATAATCTTATTAAAAGATTTAACGATTATTGGAAACCAAAACCAATTTAGTGAATTTGGTAAGAACCCAATGGTGAATAAATGTTTTGCGATTATTTTCCAAACATTTAACTGCCGTTCTCTAGGAATGGAAACAATTAAAACAAATGTCTTTGCTGCTGGAACAAAATGAATATTAGTTATTCTAATGTTTATTGGTGCTTCACCATGTTCAACAGCCGGTGGTATCCGTACAACAACATTAGCGATTATTGTTGTAACCATTTGGTGTAAATTATGTGGTAGAAAGAATGTCTTCTTCTTTAAGAGAAGAATTCATCCAGATACTGTAACTCAAGCATTCATGATTTTCATTATCTCACTTGTGTTGTTGCTAATTGGTGCAGTTGTAGTTCGAACAGCTACACCAATTCCACCACAATATGTTTCAACACCATCAGTTTGATTTGATTTCTCTGAGTATATGGTTGAATGTGCATCAGCATTCGGTACTGTTGGTCTTTCTGTTGGAATTACTTCTGTAACAAAATGGTGAGGATTATTGTATTTAGTTCTTCTAATGTTTGTTGGTCAGTTAGGTGTTATCAACACATTGTTAAGTTGAACAAGGTTCCACCCTCACTTCAATGATATTGAATACCCATATGAAGACATAAAAATAGGATAGTTACTATCCTATTTTTTCTTATAATGATAGTATGAAACAAAGATATATATTAACAATTGACGCCGGAACGACTTCTGTTCGGGCTGTGCTTTACGACACAAAGAAGAAAAGAATTAAAAGAATTGAAAGGGCTTTTATTCAATTAATTAGACCAAATTCAACTTGAGTTGAATTTGATGCTAATGATATGTGAGCAAGCACAGTTGGTTGTTTAAGACGAGTAATTAAAGGCGTTAACCCATACAAAATTTATGGTATTGGAATCGCTAATCAACGTGAAACCGTTGTAGCATGAAACAAAAAAACTGGTGAAGCATTATGCAATGCTATTTCATGACAATGTCGACGTACTGCAAAAGAATGCGCTGATATTGCAAACGATCAAAAAATAGTTGATGCAATCCGTGAAAAGACTGGATTAATTTTTAACCCATATTTTTCTGCAACGAAGATGCGCTGATTGCTTGATCATTCTCGTGCAGTACAAGCTGCTAATCGAGCAAGACAGCTTTGTTTTGGAACAGTTGAAAGTTATTTAGTGTATCGTTTAACTAATCGTAAAGCTTTTGTTTCTGATATTACAAATGCTAGTCGAACAATGTTATATAACATTCATTTGCATAAATGAGACCCATATCTTCTTAAATACTTTAGAATCAACAGAAAGCTTTTACCAAAGGTAGTTGACAATGATAAAGAAGTAGGAATATCAACAGTCCTAGGTGCAAGAATTCCCGTTGCTGGTTTAATTGGTGACCAACAAGCTTCTTTATTAGGACAAGGATGTTACAAAATTGGTATGACAAAATGTACATATGGAACAGGTAGTTTTGTAATGATCAATACTGGTGATTCAGCTTATCCTTCACAACATAATCTTTTAACAACTATTGCCAATCGTTTAAAAGAAATGGACTCTTATGCCCTTGAAGGTCCAATCTTTAATTGTGGAACATTATTAAACAGTTTAATTAAAAAAGGTTTAGCTGAAAGCCCAGAAGATTTAACAAGCATCGCTTCTAAATGCCCAAGCACACCACTATACTATATTCCTGGATCTAATGGTCTAGGCGCTCCATATTGAAAAATGGATGCTAAAGAAAAAATTCTTAACTTAAGAATAGATACTCCATCTGACACAATCGTGAAAGCTGCTTGTGAAACAATTGCTTTAAGAACATGAGATATTTATGATGCAATTGCTAAAGATCTTCGTTATCGCCCAGAACAAATTTATGTTGATGGTGGTATCACTGAAAGTGATTATTTAATGCAATTACAATCTGATATTTTACAAATACCAGTTGTAAAAATGAATACTGAATCAACTTGTTATGGAGCAATGATTTGTACTGGATTAGCTCTTGGTGTATTTAAATCATTAGCTGATGTAGATTTTGAACCAGTAAAAGTATTTAGACCACAAACTGATAAAAAAGCTGAAGTAGAAAAAAAGATTGTTGGCTGAAAAAAAGCCATGAATGAATATATTAAAACACTTGAATAATGGTTGCTGATTATATTAAAAGTTTTGATGGCACAGAGATTTTTTGCTATGAATGAAATGAAGTAGCTAATCCTATTGGAATAGTACAAATTTTTCATGGCATGGCAGAACACGCTTTACGTTATGATGATTTTGCTAAAGCTTTAAACAAAGCTGGTTTTATTGTTTTTGCTGATGACCACCGTGCTCATGGAAAAACAGCAAAAGATAAAAAATTAGGAACATATGAAGGGAAAGATGTTTTTTACGATACTTTAAAAGATGAAATGTTCTTTTCAAAGATGTTAAAAGAAAAATATCATCTACCATTAATCATCTTTGGTCATAGTTATGGTTCCTTTATTGCTCAAGAATATATCACACAATGCGACTTACATGATAAAGCAATTATCTGTGGTTCTGCATATATGAATGGGCGAGCTGATATTAAATTTGCACTAGCCTTAGCATGACAATTAAAATTAATTAACAGTCATAAACCTGCCAAACTTATTGAAAAGATTAATTATGGTAATTACAATAAGTTGGTTAAAAATGGGCATTGATTAAACACTGATGAGGAAGAAGTAAAGAAATATTATAAAGATGAATTTAATGGTAAACCATTAAGCAATAAATTTTACTTTAATATGTTCAATGCCTTTAGACATATCTATAAAAAATCAGCGAGAAACAAAATATCTAAAACTAAACCAATTTTCATTATTTCTGGAGAAAATGATCCGGTTGGTTCAATGTCTAAATCAGTAAAAGAGTTATTTAATTACTACAAGAAATTAAAAATTGAAAATGTTGAATTAAAAATATATCCAAATGCTAGGCATGAAATCCTTAATGAACCAAAAATTAAAAACGAAGTTTATCAAGATGTGATTCATTTTATTAGAAAATAAAAAAGAGGTAAACCTCTTTTTTAAATACAGAAGCAAGGAGCAATACCGACATCATCTTCATCTGAATTTATTGGATAAGGATAATCTATGTCATCTCACATAAATTTACATGCACCACTAGCTCCCATTACTCATTGCCCATAATATGGGTCTAGCAATTCCAAATAACTGGTTGGAGTTGTACAACCGGTTCTTAACCAATAATTATAATTTAGTCCATTTGCATCCGA
This sequence comes from Mycoplasmoidaceae bacterium, assembly GCA_024427105.1. The sequence continues at coordinate 20,456 of JAKSVR010000011.1, forward strand.
TAATGACAAACAATCAATGGATCTATATCATTTTCAACCATATTTGATATTCTTTGAGAAGAAAGAGTATGGCACATGTCCACCAATTATTGGATTACCCTCTTCACTATAAAACCAATCATTATCATATTCATCTGGCATTTGATCTCTCTCAACGTCATAAATATCGCCTAGAGATAATATGAAAATGCATTCGTTGTTAATTACACCGCCACCACCTACATCATCTGGGTCAGGGTGAGTCAAATCACGCAATGAAGATTTTCCAACAAGTTTTAACAAGTTAGAACCAATTGAACTTTCTAATTGTCTTTTAAATGAATCTTCTCTTAGTTCATTATTTAGATAATCCCTAATGTCACTATCCAATCATCTATCAGCAGTATGAGCTTGTTCCCCATCATTTAAAAAAGGCATTGTAATAGCTTCTAGTTCTTCATCTTCGCCTTCGTGTGTTAGTAAAGTAGAAAATTGGAAAGTTAAAGCAGCCTTTTCACCTGTTGGTTGCCCTTCTCGATCAACAATAAAATCCTCACCTTCGCCAATTACTCTTACTTTATGTACAATACCGAAAACTGTAACTTCTCTTTCAAGACCAATAAAAGTATCTAATTTATAATGTTCTTTTAATGCACCTAGTCCTTGGTTGGCTAGACTACCAACATTAGCTCATGAATCAGTTTCGAAGTTTGCTGTATCATCGCCTCTTTTTTCACAACTAACCATTGTAGATAAACCAATGCCTAATGTCAATGGTAAACCAATTATTGGTGTTAAAATTTTACTTAATTTCATATCTATTCCTCGTTCTCATTAAATTTTAACATTTTTAATTAGTTTTTTAAAGTTTATATTTATTTACTAAATATAGATAAAAATTCTAACTTCAACAATAAAAAATAAAAAATTTTAAATGTATATAATACAAGCGAGGTAAAAAAATGAAAAATCAAAAATTTATGCTTGGACTAGCAGCTACAGCTGTTGCCCTTCCATTGGTAGGCATGATGACAGGTTGTACACAAAATACAACTTCTAATGTTGCCAAATTAAATAAGATAAATAATAAACAAGTGCCTGGAGAAAAAGCTGATCTTTATGTATACCTTGAAGATAATACTTTTTTAGGTAAATATGAAGATATTATTCCTCAAGACCCGATAGGAGGTAAATTTACTTTTAATCTTCCAGATGAAGTTCGTAACCACGGTAAAGTAATTGATACAAGTAGAGAAGCAACTTGATTTTATCATGATGGGGAGCTCCCAATGACTTTTTATCCTGAATCTGAAACACAAGTAAGTATTACTTGAGAACAAGGTTATTATGCATTTGGTGATATGGATGTGTATATTCCACTTAGAAATATAGATGAAACTCGCAATATTCAAAATTGTTCATGAACTGATTTTATATACTGATACAACAAATGTGGAGTAGATTCTGAAGGTAAACACAATCTTAAAGACTTTAAATCTATGTTTGGTCTTCCAGCTGATGAAGATTCATTAGTTGGTCTTGAAAGAACAGTAAAATGAGGTGATTTAGATCATAAAGTTAGAATTGTTGATACTGATGAAGAATTTGAAAACCACTCTAAACTATACTATGCACCTGAAGGTGGAAAAGAAATTCTTGATAGCAATGAAAATCCAACAGAATATGGTAGAGTTGGACTTACTTTCCAATTTGTCAATGTATTAACTAAAAAGACTAAAGACGGAAACCAAATTTGAAAAACTCAATGACATCGTAGAGAAATTCTTGATGATAACTACAACTGTTGAGCAGTAGCATCGGCTCATAGCCAATCTAAACCAACAGATTACTGAATATCTGAATCTTCTAAGATTAGAGATCACCTAAATAATCAAAAAACCTTTTTGGATAAATTTGAAGATCTAGACTTCTTAAATGCAATAAAACCAACCTATATTCGTAGATTTGGTGCAGAGGCTCATAAAGGAGATGAACAACAAAGGAACTGATTCAAAGAAAAATTCTTTATTGCATCTGGACACCAAATGGGGCTTCCTAAACGTGGAGAACCAGGTGCCCCAAATTGGGAGTACTATATTGAACCTGATGAAGAATGTCAAACTTTTGCTTATTGAACTAAACATTTAGGTAAAGACGATAGAAAATTTTATAGAGTTGGTAGACACGAAGGCGATAAATCTGAACAAATTTGGATTGCTTCACCATGTAATGCAGGTGGTGGTATGTTCCATACTGAACATGTTTTCGAAATTGATTTTGATGGTTCATGGAATCATGTCGCCATGGATCATGAAAGAGATATCCTTCCTTGTTTCTCATTGTAATCTTTTAACATGAAATAAAAAATAGCGAACAATCGCTATTTTTTTATAACTTTTTTGATTCTAACATTTTACAAAATATATATTATATTTTTTTATATATAATACAAGTGAGGTAAAAAAAATGAAAAATAAAAAATTTATGCTTGGACTAGCAACTGCCACTGTTGCCCTTCCATTGGTAGGCATGATGACAGGTTGTACACAAAATACAACTTCTAATGTTGCCAAATTAAATAAGATAAATAATAAACAAGTGCCTGGAGAAAAAGCTGATCTTTATGTATACCTTGAAGATAATACTTTTTTAGGTAAATATGAAGATATTATTCCTCAAGACCCGATAGGAGGTAAATTTACTTTTAATCTTCCAGATGAAGTTCGTAACCACGGTAAAGTAATTGATACAAGTAGAGAAGCAACTTGATTTTATCATGATGGGGAGCTCCCAATGACTTTTTATCCTGAATCTGAAACACAAGTAAGTATTACTTGAGAACAAGGTTATTATGCATTTGGTGATATGGATGTGTATATTCCACTTAGAAATATAGATGAAACTCGCAATATTCAAAATTGTTCATGAACTGATTTTATATACTGATACAACAAATGTGGAGTAGATTCTGAAGGTAAACACAATCTTAAAGACTTTAAATCTATGTTTGGTCTTCCAGCTGATGAAGATTCATTAGTTGGTCTTGAAAGAACAGTAAAATGAGGTGATTTAGATCATAAAGTTAGAATTGTTGATACTGATGAAGAATTTGAAAACCACTCTAAACTATACTATGCACCTGAAGGTGGAAAAGAAATTCTTGAT
>JAKSVR010000012.1 GCA_024427105.1 Mycoplasmoidaceae bacterium
CATGTTTAATAAAACTTGTTTTATTTTCAATTGTTTCTAAAGGAATTGTTCGACTAACTGATTGATTATCAAGTAGTAATGTATCACATACAACTTCAGCATGACTATGGTGTGCATTTTTAAGAATTTTAACTTCACCACGATAGTCAGCTCTTCCACCATCGTGAGCAATTGACTTAGCTAGAATACTGCTGCGCGTATAGGGGGCAAGATGAATCATCTTGGCTCCAGCATCATGAATTACTCCTTTGTGGGCTAGAGCAATGGAAATACATTTACCACGAGAATGTTGTCCAGCTAAGATTGTTGCGGGATATTTCATATTTAATTTTGAACCAATGTTTCCATCAATTCATTCCATAATCGCATTTTCTTGACAAATACAACGTTTAGTGACAAGGTTTAAAACATTGTCAGACCAGTTTTGAATTGTCGTATATCGACAAATGGCATCTTTATTGACAAATACTTCAACAACTGCTGCATGCAAGTTGTTTTTATCATAGATTGGAGCAGTACAACCTTCAATATATGATAATGAAGCTTTGTCTTCGACAATAATTAATGTTCGTTCAAATTGTCCCATTTGACGAGTATTAATTCTAAAGTAAGCTTGTAGTGGTTTATTTAATTTAACTCCTTTAGGAATATAAATGAAACTACCACCAGATCATACTGCGGTATTTAAAGCTGCATATTTATTATCACTAGCCGGTACTAAAGTACCAAAGTATTTCTTAACTATTTCTGGACAGATTTGTAATGCCTTTTCAATATTACAAAAGATAACATGTTGTTTTGCAAGTTCTTGTTGAATCTTATTGTAAACAACTTCTGAGTCATATTGATTGTTTACACCAGATAAAAATTTAGCTTCTGCTTCAGTCACTTTTAATTTTTGGAATGTATCTTTGATTTTTTGTGGAACATCTTCTCACTTATTTGCCATCTGTGTGGCATTAGATACATAATATGTATATTCATCAAAATCAATATGGCTTAAATCTGGTCCCCATTTAGGATTTTTAAGTTTTTTAAAAAGTTTAAAAGCATCTAAACGTTTTTGTAACATTCAGTTTGGTTCATTTTTACTTTTGCTTATAGCCCTAATGACTTGTTCGTTTAAACCTTTTTTAAAAGAAAACTTATTTTTGATTGTGTCATGAAAGCCATATTTGTATTGATTATTTTTCATAGCTATTTATGGCTTTCTCGATTGCTTGGATACCAGTCATGGCACATTTAACACGGTTAGCTTGTTTGTTTACATTTTTGTAAACGATAAGTTTACCAAGTAGTTTTTTGTCAAACTTTTTGCCAAGGATCATTCCAAGATAATTAGTAATAATTTTCTTAGCTTGGGCAACTGGTTTACCTAGGATCTCATCAACTAATAAATCAGTACTTGATGTGCAAATTGCACAGCCAATTCCAGAGAATTTTGCATCTTTTACTTTGCCATTTTGAATTAAAACATAGCCATCAATGTTATCAATACATGATGGACTATCATTATGACCATAAAGGTATTTACCTTTAGGTTTTGATTCGACCTTATTTGCAGGAGATTCATAATGGTCAATAATTAATTCTTTAGCTAATTCATTACTAATTTCCATAATCCCTCCTATAAGATAATTTCGTCACCTTTCTTAAATTTCTTAATTATCTTGATGAATTTATCAATTTCTTCTTTAGTGTTATATAAATAAAGACTTAGTCTTACTGCAGCTTGCGTGTGAATAATGTGATGGGCAAGTTTTGCACAACTTAATCCTGCACGACAGATCACACCTTTTGTTCCTAATCAGCTAGCTAAATCCTGAGCATGAACTTTATTAATGTTAAAATAAATAATTGCTTCTGGTTCGCCTTTGTTGTAAACAACAATGTTTTTAACATCATTAAGTTTTTTAACAAAGTATTTTTTTAGTTCATGTAAATATTTGCTAACTTTTGAAAAACTAATTTTGTTTAAATAGTCAATAGCTGCTTCTCAACCAAAGATTTGAGCAAGTGCCATTGTTCCACCTTCAAATTTTTCAACATTATTATTTAAGACATAGTCTTCTTTGTCGATGGTTTGGTTCATTCCACCACCATATTTAATTGGTTGAAGCAATGTTAATCATTTATCTGCCATATAAACGATTCCCAAACCAGTTGGTCCAAGAATCTTGTGACAACTGCATGCAACAAAGTCAATTCCACAATTAACATTAATTAAGTGATGTGGTAGATATTGTGCAGCATCCATAACAATAATAATGTTTGGATTAATTGCTTTAGCTTTCTTTGCTAATGTTACATAATCAACATCATTGCCTAGAATATTGCTACTTGTAGCAAAGGTAATGATTTTTGTTTTCTTTGTAATTGCTTTTAAATACATTTCAGCTGTTGGAACTTTGTCTTCATCAATGTATTTAAGTTTAAAACAACCTTGTTTTGCTAATCTAATTCAAGGTAAAAGATTAGATGCATGTTCTAGTTTTGATATTAGAACTTCTTCATTTGGTTTAATAAAACCATTTGCTAAGCCAAAAGCAATTAGGTTTAAACCTTCTGTTGCTCCAGAAGTAAAGATAATATTACTTGCTTTAGCATTAAATCATTTAGCGGTCTTAGCACGAATTTCTTGAACCTTATTAGTAGTTTTAAAAGTTATTGCTGAATCACTATTATGAGTATTTGTTCCATAATTTATGTAATAATTTGCTTCAGCATCAATTACACATTGTGGTTTTAATGATGTAGCAGCAGAGTCAAAATAGATTAAATTTGTGTGCTTAGCAATTCATGGAAAGTCTTTGCGAATTTTACTATTCATATTTACCTCCCATTAATAATTTAATATCCTTATTGATATTTATATTATGTTTAGTTAGGTATGGATCTAAATCATTAATAAAACTATCAATTAAGAATTGATAAGCTTCTAGTTTGTTTAAGCCTTTAGTATTTAGATAAAAGATAATTTCTGGGTCAATTTGGCCAATATTAACTGTGTGCTTTGCTTCGATATCATCAATATTAATATCTAAACATGGTAAAGCTTGAATTAATGAATCATTATCAAAGATCAAACCATCAATTGTTTGATTAATGATATTCTTATGTGTTTTAGCCTTGCAAAGAGAAACACAATTAACTTTAATTGTTGCATGGTTGTTAGCTAGTGCTTTAACAAAAATATTACTAATTGAATGATCACCAAGATGATTAAAATTGATGTTTATTACTTTAGATTTAGCATTAGATAAAGCTAAACAGTATAAATTTACAACATTATTATTTCTTAAATTTAAATTAATAGTTTTTGTAATATCTTTTTGGTCATTTGATACTAAATAAACATTAACCATTTGTCCATCTTTTAGGTTAATATTTTCTGTGTCATTTAAATTTTTTAAAAAGATATTAGAAAGCATTCTTAATACTATCCATTTCTATTGGATTTTCTACTTTTTTAATGATTTTTCCATATCCTTTTTTAAAAGATTTAAATAACTTTTTACCATTGCCGGATTCAGCAATTGTGTTTTTTGCAATAATGATATATTTAGTTGGTTTGATTAGTTTTAAAAGTTGTTCTTGGTGTGAGATCAAAAGAATAATTTTATTCTTTTTTATTTTGTTGATTTCGGTAGCAATAATTTTTAAACTATCAACATCACAACCAGAATCAACCTCATCAAGTAAAAGAACATCATTATTCATTAAAAACATTTGAACAAGTTCGTTTTTCTTTTTTTGTCCGCCAGAGAAGTTAACATTATTGCTTCGTTTTAATAAATTTAAGTCTAAATTTAATGAATTAAATTTAGGAGTCACTAGGTTATGAAGAGTGATTGGATCAATTTTCTTGTCGCTATGGGCATTAGCAATGATTTTATATAGGTCAATTAATTTGATTCCTTCTAATTCCATTGGGTTTTGTGCTAAATAGAAAAAACCTAATTTAGCAATAGCATCAGTGGATAGGTTATTTATTGACTTATTGTTATATTTAATGCTACCTTTAGTGATTTTAAAGGCATAATGACGCATAATCGTCTTCAAAAAACTGGATTTTCCAGCTCCGTTTGGGCCAATAATAGCAATAACATCACCCGTTTTAGCTTTTAAGCTAAGATTCTTTAATAATGCATTATGATCGACGCTTACATTTAGGCCGGTCACAGCTAAATTATTCATTTTTTTCATAATCTAATGTAATTATAATTATAATATTAAAATAATATAATATTTAACAACAAAGAGGATAGAGATATGAAATTCAAGAAATTGTTAATTTCTGCTAGTGCTATTGCCGCTGGAACAGGGCTATTAGCAACAGTATTAACTAGTTGTTCTAAATCAAAAATTGATGAAGACCTTAAGATCAAATTAGATGATGAAGGCCGTTTTGTTAACTTTGGTGAAGGACAAACATTAATTTCAGCCGACTTCCATGATGCATTAAAGAATGCATTAGGTCGTTCAACTGGCTGAGAACAATTTAAAAATGCTTTAGCAGAAGAAATCGTATTAAAGTGATATGAAGACCGTGCTGCTCCTGATAAAAAGTCAGATTCAAAGAATAAATCATTTAGAAATAACCTTGAAGATTGAAAACATACAATCAACAAGGATTATGATTCAATCGTAGACAATTGCAAATCTAAATATGGTGCTAACTGAAAGTTCTACCTACAAAATGAAAACTTAGTTCAAAATGGTGGAACTGAAGAAAGTTACAAACATATTAAATTATTGTCATATGTTAAAACTGAATTTATTAAGAATGTTTTTGCACAAAACTACTATGGTTTTGCTTCTAATGGTGTTGACCCACAATATCCATTTATTAAAACATCATCAACTATGACACCAACTAAACTTGAAATTGGTAATCCTGAAAACTGACCAAAATATGGTTTCTTTGGTAAAACAAATTCAGCTTTTGACCCAGGAGACACAATTGATCCTGACTATTTAGCTAAGCACCCAGATGGTGACTATGCTGCAATTCAAGACTATGTCTTCAACCGTTGATTCGACACTGAAAAGCCATTCTTTTCAGCTGCTGCATTATTTAAATACTCTAATCCTGCACAATCTGGTGGTAAACTAGATAATATTTATAATTCTGACTGAGTATCTGTTCCTGAAAACCCTAATGAAGCATATCCATTCTTTGGTGCTATTGCTCCATCTAATGGTGCAAAAGGTACACAAGCCTTCTGAGAATGATACTGAGCTATGATGGCTGGTGAATTTGAAACCGATGGTTTATATGGTGATAAGAGAGACAAATATAACGGTACTATCACAATGAATGGAGCCTTAACTGAAGACTCACAAACATTGTTACTATGTACTGGTAGTGATATCTTTACTTCACTATATACACCATATGCAATTGCTGCTGCTAACTTATATGGCGAAATGTTTGATGGACAATGTCGTTCATTGAACACAATGAAACAATCATTCCTTGAACAACACGTTGGTTCTAAACTAAATCCACCAACAGACAAGGATGATTATCGTCTATTAAGCTGTTTCTTCTGAAGACCAGCTGAAAAAAGACCTATATTTAAATCATATTTTGATTTAGCTTCTTTATATGATTCAGACAAAGATGGTAACAACTATCACTGTTCAATTTTCAAACGAAACGATAATTACACATTCTTATATGGAGACATGAATGCTCCAATTACAGATGTTGGACGTAATGGTGTTAGATATGTATCTAACAACTTTGAAGTTCAAAATCTAGGCCGTGACGTTCAAGTTGGTGATGTTACTCAAAGCCGTCGTCAACCATGAATTCTTGAAATGAATGAAGCTGGTGTTCATGCTCAAACTATTGATGGATATCAATATGTTCGTGGAACATCAAGCACTGATCCAATAACTTTAAAACAACGTTTAAAAGAAGTTGTTATGTATCGTTTAATGGAAGACAAGTGTTATGATGAAAAGAATCTAATTTCTGCTAATGTATTTGGTAGTGATGATAATGCTAAATTATACAAATACTTTAACGATAACTTTGCTGACATCATTCTAGAAATGGTTGGTGAAGGCCGAGCTAAATATCAAATATTCAGAAATATTGATAGCTATGGATCAACTGATCAACCAAAATATTTCATGAATGAAATAATGGATCAAGAAAAACTAGGTGATTTAACATTATTACAACAATATGTTGGAGCAACTATTGAAGTTAAAAGACGTCAACGTATTTTATCTGCTATTGAATCTGCTGATAACAAGATTTATGAATATCGTAAAACTCAAATAGATAATGCTAAGAACCGTCGCGGTAAAAAACGTTATGAAAATGGTTTATTAGCACCAATGCCAGTTAAATATTTAACAAATCAAGTTAAAGAATATGGTACAGCACACCATTATAGTGAAGTTCTTACACCAATAACATTTGGAGATGTATTTGCTTATTTTGATACTAATCCAACAAAAGTTATTACTCGTCAATATGTAAGAGAACGTACTCAAAACGTAATAAATAAACAATATATCACACAATACTTAGCTTCAATCATCCCAAATAGTGATGAAGGTTTTAGTCCGCAAATTCAAAAAGCTAAAGAAATTGAATCTAACCGATTCTGATATAAATCATCAATTGTTGACCGTGTATTGTACAGCATTATGGCTGGTTCAACAATTGCCAACCAAATTAAAGGACAAACATATCAACAATATACAAAAACTAAAGCTTTAACTAGTGATAATTACAATATTAAAGACATTATTGGCATTGATCCAACAAAGATTAGTACTGATGCAATCAATAATGGTGTAATTTCTACATATATTTCTAACAGAATGTTAAGTGGTTCTAATGACTTTGCTACTTATACTGATGACCCAGAAACAACTGATTTCTTTGGAACAATCTTAAGCAACTATCAAACTAAGATGGCTGGCTCATTACAAACTGATGGTGAATATAACGATGATAATCTAAACTATTGATTATTCTTATCAACTGTTGCATATTTATCTAAAAATAAATTTGAAAAGCTATATGATGCATTAGCAACTAAGATTCATGAAAATGAACTTGCATATGTTGCATATGTAACTAAATTTAATTATTTAGCACTAATTGATGACAAATTAGATTATGATCCAGCAATTCCAATGGAAAGTGTTGATAAAATTCCATTCCAATGAAAAGCTAATGTTGATAATATCTTTGATAAGAGCGGTTATTCTGGACAAACAACACCAGAAAAAGAACGTGAAAGTTGAAACTTATCATTTGATCAATATTGACACATTAATCAAAAGCGTCTATTTGGTAATACAAATAGTACTTTAGCTGGATTTATGGGTATTCAATCAGCTTCATCTAACCAATTTGACCAAAATAGTGGTTTAAAAGATGCTGCAACTAAAGACTTTGCTACAGCAACATACGATTCACCAAAAACTCCTGGTGGTACTGACCGTTATGCACAAAATGAAGGTGTTTTATTCCCATGAGCATACAATGGAACAGAAGATGTTGCAACTAAATATGATTTTGGCACAATTACTGATCCAAAAGGTGAATCAACTGATGAAATTACAATTAATACCTTTAAAGAAAAAGGTTTAGCTAAAGCTGGTAAATTAGCATATAACATTGCACAATGTTCAACAATTGATGACTTAAAAACATTAGCTGGTACACTTTCTGATGCAATTTATGGTCATTCAATCTTCTCTGATATTGCTAACGGTTCTTATCCAGTTGATAAAGACCATCCAGTTGAAGATCTTAAATTCATAATGTTACATGAATTTACAAGAGAGGATTCTGAAGCTACAGATTATTCTAAATACTTCAACCGTTTAGTCAACGTTGAATTACACACAAACATTGAAATTGGTGGTAAATACTACTTTAGAGATGCAGAAACTAACGATTGTTATAAAGTTATGTTAACTCAACTAAATAAATCAGACTTAGTTGATAAACTAATCACCCCTACATGAAAACCTGGTGTTCCAGCAGGTCATTGAGAAATGAATAGCAATGTTGGTTTAACATTAGATGAATTCTGATACATCTTATTTAATGCCGCATGTGATAATGCTAACCAACAAGCTGCTATCTCTGATGCTGTCAAGAATGTCTTTGGTGATGATAAATTAGTGGTATATGATGCTCAAATATACAACCAATTTGACTCACTATGAATCAAGGATTGAAAACGTAAAACAATGCCTTAATCTTGGCAAACAAAAAAATAACTAGAGGTTAACCTCTAGTTTTTTTTATAAGATTGGTGAAGCTGGTTCAAAGTAATATGAACGAGTAAAGAGCAAATTATTAAATAGGTCTAGGATTTGTCTTTCTTCCATTAATTGGAAGTCAGTTGATCAATCATAGTGGGTAATGTTGCCATTATGAGCAATCGACATTGATCAATCGTGGTTTTGCGATAAATAATCAATAGCTAGGTCTTTATCATACTTAGTTAATAAGAATGATACACGTGGGACAATTTCTCATCCAGCATGGTTATAATGCACCATTAGCTCAATATTTTTGAAATGACTATAAGTAATATCATTATTATTGTTTAAAGTAGCATCAAGAGATACTAAGTATCTAATGTTGTTACTAATACTAATATTACTAATTTCTAATGTTCAATTTTCTTGTTTACGGTTCTTTAGCAACTGGAAATAACCTAAATCATCTGCTAATACTTGTTTATTACTATCAATATTCTTAAAGTACTCTTTAGTAGCTTGTAAATTACGGATTTTAGCCAATTTAGTTTGTCTAGCAGGAACCCAATCAAGATTATTGGTAGTATAAATGAAAGTGGTTTGCGTATTAACACTACAAGAGGTTAAAGTTGGCGCAAGAATTGCGCTAGTAGCAATTATTGGAGTTAAGGTTTTTAAAACGGTTTTAATTTTATTCATACCTATTTATAGTCATTATAGGTCCGAAATAGTAATAAAAATATACTAAATAAAAAGATAGGTATAACCTATCTTAATTTAATTGATAAATAAAAAAGATAGGCTTTTGCCTACCTTTTTGAATTATGGTTCTACTGGATCTAGTCCAATTGTTACTTTAACCAAAGTATCGAAATTGAAATCATGACCATATGGTATATTAGCGAATTTGATTGTTAATGTAATCTTTCCACTTAAATCTGTATCCGCTGTAACTCAACCATCGGTAAGTGCAGTACTTAATAAATATGTTTCAGCTTCATCACCTTCACCAATTGTTATTGTAGAATTTCTAGAAAGTTGCATTCCAACATCAGAAATTGTAAATTCAATTACAATATTTTCACCATAGTGTTTTTGTACAATCTCTTCGATGACCATACTTCCTTCTTGACCCTCAGCTGCTACTGCAGACACTTTTGTATATGCTTTGCCTTGAGTCTCGATGCTAATAGTTATCTGGTCAGAAGTTGAAGCTAGTATGTCTTCAATATCATCTCAGTCGAATGTAACAGTATATACATTACCAGATTCATGTTGGACACTTGGACTACTAAAGCTGCCTGATTCAGTCTTAGCTTGAATTTTAGTTACTTCATAGTTAGCATCAGTAACAGTATAGTCGAACACTATTGCATCACCATATGTTCCAGTGATATCACCTGATACTTGAACACCTGTGCCAATTTCACCTTTTTCAATGTGTAATTGGTCATGTTTTGTCTTAATAGTAAACACAAGGTCACTATCATAATTAAAACCTGCACCAGCTAATGCTTCTTTAGTTAATGTTCATTCTGTTCCACTTACAGTAACATCAAGACTTGTTCCAGTACCGTCTACTTGTGCAACCACATCATGTTCACTTCCGGCAAAAGAACAACCAGGTTTTAGTTCAATTGTTCCAGTAATATCTTGATTGAATTTAACTGTACTTGCAGTTCTTGTTAAAGTTTTAACATCATCGTTTTCTTGCTCTTCGTTTTGTTTAACACTTCCATTTCAATCATTAGCTTCAGTTGAAATAGTAATAGTCAATTCAGCACTAGGTTCACTTAGAGCACCTTTAATTTGACTAGCTGTAAATGAAGCAGTGTAATTGTCGTCAGCATCTGGTCCTGAAATCACAGCAGTAGCAGCAGTTCCACCACCGGCAGCTGTTACATCACCTAAAGAATAATTAGAGTTAAGTTTAAATTTAAATGATAAATCATCACCATATGTTCCAGTAATTTCACCCACTAAGGTGATAGCATTACTATCATAAACAGGAGTACCAATGTTTAGTTCAGAGTGTTTTGTTGGAACAGTAAATTCAAGACCACTGTTATGTTTAAACTCGTGGGCAGCTAAATCTTCTTTAGCTAATGTAAATTTATTGCCTTCTCTTGTAGCAGTAATAGAACCTTCAGTTCCACCAACTACAGTTGCTGTAACATCACCATCAAATTCACAACCAGCTTCTAGTGTAATTGTTACAGTAATGTCATCATTATATTTAGGTGAACCTTCTAGTTCAATTTTATTAACATCTTCGTTCTCAACTCAATCGATTGATCCAGTTCATGATTTTGGTTTAACTTTAACAACAATTGAAATTTTATCATAGACACCTTTTCCTGTAGCTTCAATAGTAGAATGAGCAATTGTCACTTCATATTTATCATCGCTTTGTTGAACAGAAATTTCAATATCTTCACCACCAATAGATGCAGAGAAATTATCTTCTAGAGTTTCTTCTTGAAGTTCTCAGTTTTCATCTGTAAATTCACAAGTTGCGACAACAGCTTTTCCATATTGTGCTTGTGTGAATGAACCAGAAATTACTTCAACTTCACCACCTTGGTTATCAGTTACTTCTGTGTCTTTGTATGTGTCACCTTCTGTAGGAACATCAATTGCAATTGTGTGGTCACCAGGAGTTTTTAGAGCATCATAAACAAGAGATCATGAAATTGTAAATTCACCAGATTTTTTGTCTTCTTCAACAGTTTCTGTTATACCTTCACCTGTTACCTCTAAGCCATCGATTAAGACAGTTATCTCTTCTTCACCATCATTACGAAGATAATTATCTTCTACTGTATAAGCAGCTGCATAATTTTTACCTCATTCTCATTCAGGAAGATCTACATCATCTATGTGGCATCCTTCATTTCAAGCCACTTCAAATTTAATGCCATCAGTTGGAACGTTAATTATAATAACGTCTTCGTATGATTTAATAATTGGTTCTTCTTCACCATGGGCTTTAAACATTTCACGAGAAATTGAGATTGTTTGAGTTGTTTCATCAACTGATCAAGTTAGTTCACCACTTTCGATATCTTTTCCTTGAACAGACAATGTAATATCATCTTCAGTACGCACTCGTCCTTCTTTTAATTCATATGTTAAATTAATACCACCATCAGCATCGAATTTAGCACCTGAAGTATCACAAGTTACACCACCATATACTTGGATGTCTGTCATTTGTTTACCTTCAGTTGGAATACTAATGATAATTTCAGCAGCAGTTGGGTCTTCATAACCAGCTAATTGTTCTGCTAGTTTAGCTCATGGAATTGTAATAGTACCATCTTCAGCAATAATTGAAACATGGGTACCTTCAGTTCCAACTTGGAAATATGCCTCAGCTAAGTCAGCATCGTAGCTTGAGTTAACATCATATTTTGCAACTAAATCTTCACCATAAATTGCAGTCATTTCACTTAAAGTGATACCACGGAATCCATCACCACTATTAATATGAACATTTGTGAATGATTGTCCTTTAACAGGAATGTTAAAGACAATATCAGAGTCAAATGCAACAGTTGGTACTTTATCAGACATTTCAGTAAATGTTAAAGTAACTTGTCCGACAGGTTCATCCACTGTTGGCTCAACATTTATAACTTCAACAGGTACTTCATCGACTTTAGCAGTGATTCCTGCTTCATCTAGTTCATATCCTGCATCAAAGTAATATGTAATTGTGATATCATCACCAAATTTAGCATCAGTTGGGATAGTATAGTGGACATTTGGTGTAGTGTTAACAACAATGCCTGAGTAGTTTTTAAGTTGAGTTACAATAGTAATAACTACTTTATCACCATGTGTATGAAGGTCTAGTGCTTCTTTTTTGAAAGTTATTGTGTGTTGTTCAGAATCAATTCTACCGACAACGGTTCTTGTTTCATCACCTTCACGAACTTTGGCAATTTGATCACCACTAAATTGATGATTATTATCAAGTGTATAGTTTAGAACAATGTCATCATTGAATCGATCAGTTTTTCCAGTGATAGCAAATCCTTCAGCTGCATCAGTATTAATAGTTAAAGCTGATAATTGTTTACCAACAGTTGGAATATATACATCAACAGGTGTCTCAGGTCTAATTGCAGTGCTTGCAGCAATTGTAATTAAATTGTCAGTTGCTGATTTAACTGGTTGAAGTGATCCACCATTAATAGAATACTTAATATCAGTTGTTGAACCATTAAGTTCATAATCATCTTTAAATGAGTAACCAATTTCAATATCTTGGTTGTATTCATTTCTAACTA
Organism: Mycoplasmoidaceae bacterium; assembly: GCA_024427105.1. The sequence continues at coordinate 12,543 of JAKSVR010000012.1, forward strand.
TTTCATACTCAAGACCACCAGTTGGTGTTTGACCTTTTCCTTCATGAACTTGAATTCCAGTTAATTCTTCACCAAGAACTGGGATATCAAATTCAATTACTGGTAGTTTACCTTCAAACTTGCTAGGAGCAACAAAGACTGTTCTGTGCTTTTCTCCACTTCGGTCAGGTTTGAATCAATCTCCTCAGCTACCGCCAACTTCTTTAATTCGAGCATAGATGTTATCGCTATCTTCTTTATAGTATGATTTAACATCGAATGTAAATCTAACACCACGTTCAAGGTCAGCAAATTCTGGAACTTCTGGAGTAATTAAACCAGGATATGACACATATGAAACGCTAATTCCCTTAGCAATAGATTTCAATGTAATTTTAATATCTTGATCATAAGAGGTAATATCTTTCTTTAGAACTGTGATTGCACCAACACCAGTTTCTGGGTCATATTCTTCATCATATGGTACATTGATATCAAAGTCACCTTTACTAAATTTAGTTATGTCAACTTCAAACGGAATTACAAGGTCTTGACCGAATATAGCTTCAGGTCTAGTTATAGTAATACCTGAATCAGGAGTGATTGTTAAGTTTTCTAATGGTTTTCCTTCAACGTCAATAACAGCGTCAATATGAACTTGGTAATCAGGGATTACAGCGCTACGAACAGTAATTGTAGCACCACTTGTTTCATCATATGGGTCACCATCAATTTGTTTGCTAACAGGTGAATCACCATAGTAAACAGAAAGTTTTTTACCAGTTTCATCACCTTTGATTCAGTAGTTTGAATCAATTTTGTAATTAATTTTTACATCTGAACCATAAGTTTTTTGAATAACATTTGCTTTTAAACCTTCACTGTCAACAAATGCTTGGTTGTTAATTGTAACATTTTCATAATCAAGCGGATCAACTGAGAATTGAATAACAATGTCTTTAGAGTAATCAGTAATGACAGTCTTATCAAATTTAATAGTTGCTGTTATAACATCATCACTGCCAGTTTCTTCTTCAACATGCAATGGTGCTGATTCATATGTTGCAGTTATTTTGTTCTTCCATTCATAACCGTGTTTAACTTCATAGTTAATTATGATGTCTTGACCATAAGCAGCTTGTTCAATAGTATATTCAACACCATCAGTTCCTGAGAACTTAGGATTTAATTGTTGACCTTTAGTTGGGAATGCAAAGGTAATAACTTCATCAGCATCAACAATATCAGTTGGGTCTAATGTAACGATTGTATCTTCTGCTTCAAATATAACTGGTTTAGGAAGTCTATCACCAATTTGGTATGTTCAGTCTCCTGCTTTTACATAGTTAGGGTTAAGTTTGAAATCAGTTAATCGAACTTGTTCTCCAAATACATATGGTACTAATTGGTAAGAAATAGCATTTTCATCTGCTTCAACATTAACTGTTAAACCTCTTCCTTTGACTGGAATGTCAATAATGACTTCAGAGTCAAATTTAGGAATTAATGAAGCTGGGATAGTAAATGCGTTGTCAACTGGAGTGAATACAGTTTCGGTACCATCAATTTTTGCAGTTACTTTCTTAGTTTGATCTAATTCATAGTTATCATCAATTTCAAATGAAACTTCAATATCTTTTCCATATTCAACATCAGATGCAACTGTTGTAGTTAAACCAACGTATTCATTAGCATGAACGTTGTTGTAATGTTTAGCAACAACTGGGAAGTTGAAAATAATTTCATCAGTATATGAAGTAACTACGTCAGCACTAATGAAGTTGTTTCCTTCAGAACCAAGTACTGTAACTTCTTGGCCGTTAACAGTAGCAGTTGGGTTACCAGATAATTCGTGGTTATAGTCGATACTATATCTAACGGTTACAGGTTGACCAAAACGTTTAATGATTTCTTCATAATGAATACCAGATTCTGGTGTTTCTTTTGGATTGCATGTAACATTTGTAAGAGTCTTACCTTGAACTGGTACATCAAAAGTAACTTGAGAACCAGCTCCAGCAGTTTCAAATCATACAAAGTCGGCTGTAATTTTACCACCAACAATTGAAGTCATGTATGTGTGACTATATCCAGAAGTTGGGTTTTCAACTAAAGCTGTAATATCAGCAGTAGTACGTTCATAGTTATCATCGATGCTAACTTCAGCTACAACATCTTGACCTCAAACATGAACGATGTCTCCGATGATTAATCCTTTTCCATCATTAGCTCAGTTAACTGGAATTTCTTTACCTTCAATTTGGATTGTGAAATGTAATTCTCAACGGTGGTCTGTTAAAACTGCTGCAGCAACAACAATTGTTCCATCGTGGTCATCACCTTCAATGTCAAATTCCAAATCATCTGTGCCTTCACGACTTACATATTTTACGCTTATACCACCATCAAGAAGTTGGTATCCAGGTTGAATGTGATATTCAATTCTGAAGTCTTTGTCAAATTCATTTTGTGTTACATTGTAAGTTAAACCAGTAACGATTCTTCCATCATTAACAACGTATTCAAATGGTCGTCCGATTGTATAAACTTTAATAAAAATATGATCAGTATAAGTAATTTTACCTTGAAGGTTATCTCAAGGGATAATGATTTCATTATCAATGTTTTGTGCTTCTACTGTTGGACCAGTAGCACTGCCAATGTGTACTTCGTACTCTCCAGTAAATTGGAATGATGCTGTAGTTTCAGCATAAGCAATAATGTCCTCACCTCATTTGTGTTGACGAACAGATAAAGTGAAGTGACTATCTTCTTCTGCAATAGCTTCAACTTTAATTTCTCGACCAGTGATTGTTACACCAATACTAACTGTCTCGTTGTATTTAGAGAAGTAATGAGCCGGAATAGTAACTATATGACCATCACTCATTTGTGGGTCTTCTACGTACACATCACCAACTGTAACATTGCATGCATCAATAACATAACCGTCTTGATCGATACCAATGGTAACAACCATGTCTTCTCCAAAAGAACCAGACACTGACCCAAGCGTGCAATGCTCACCATTAACCACTACATTTTCTTCAACATAGTTTTTACCAGTAGTGTTAAAATCAATTTCAACACTAATATCATTTGTTGTTAACAAATCACGATCGATAGCTATTGTTTTTAAATCAGCATCTCAAGCAAATGGTGCATCTTCACCAGCTACTTTAACTGTTGGTTTGCTATAGTTGTAGTTAGGATTGATTTCATCATATTTAACAACTAAGTCTTCTCCAAAGACTTTGTCAACACTGATAATTTTTATTGCTTTACTATCATAAGATAATTTAACATTATCATATTGTCCGGTATCGGTTTTACATGAAATTAGTGGAACCATACCGCCACCAACCATCGCTGCAGCAGCGATTGGAAGGCAAATTTTTGTAATTTTCTTCATACTTATACTTTCCTTTTCAAAGTTTATTGTTTTGACCTACAAAAAAATCAAAATAAATTAAACTTTTATTTCTTGGGTATATTATATATTATTTAATTTTAAATATTAAAATAATAAAAAAATAGGGATATACCCTATTTTATATTGTTTTAGTCTACTTTTGAGCAACTTTAAATGTTCAGTTGTCAATTTGTTCTAAACCTAAAGTTAATAATATTTCTCTTCAACCATCTTTTTTTGTTTCATCAGCGATATAGATAGTTCCAGTTTCAGGCAAACCAGCAAAACTCTTATTAGGATCTCATTCAGATTCACCAACAGTTGGTAATGTAGATCCTCAATCTGTTAGGTCAATTTCAGACAATTTTTGTGCATTAGTGAAAACATATCCTTTGTTTTCGACTTCTTCAACACCAAGTTTACTTGCTTTGCCAGGAATGTTAATGTGTTTTAAATTAATGCAATTGTAGAATGCAAAAGGACTAATGCTAGTAATACTATTAGGTAAAATTACATTTTCAACATAATGATTAGTATATAGTGCATGACTTGAAATATTTTTAATTCCTTGTTCAAAAATTATTTCCTTTGCATTAACATTCTCTAAGCCTAAATGAACAGAATCAGCGGTAATTTTAATATTTTTGCCAATTTGCATTGTGCCAATACGACAATCTGTTGAGAAGGCAATATCTCTTAATGTTGTAGGATCAGTGTTAGTTCCGGCGTTAAGAATTAATTTTCCTATTTCGACCTTACCAAAACAAGCTTTGTCAAATGTTTTTACTTTACTTGGAATAGTAAGTTCATCATATTGAATGTCGTCATAAGCAAATTCACCAATTTGTGAATATTGTTCAGTTTCTGGAACAACTCCACCATATACTTTATATAAAATGTTACCACCTAATTCGTTATTTTCATCTTTTCTGATTAAATAACCTCGAGTTTCTTGAGATTGTTCATCAAAGTAACGAGTGCCTTTGAAATGTTCAGTATCAATTATTTTGCTTGATTCATGTTTAAATTCAACATGTGGGCATTCATAGAATGCATTCTGGGCAATATGAACAATTGAATCGGGGATATCAACAGACATTGATTTATTTGTGTATGAAAATGCATAATCTTCAATAGAAATTAATGGTTTATCAGGAACACATTCGCTTAAGTATTCATAGTCTGGAGAACCATAAGCATAAAAGATACTCAAACCGCCATCAACATTTTTGAAAATACAGTTAGCGTCTTTGCCTTCTTCACTTCCTGATCTGTTGAAATAAGTTGAATAAACTGTGTTTCCTGGGTCAACAGATATTGTTTTAAAATCACAATTTTTAATAAAACCAGGTTCTAACTTGGTGATATTTTTAGGAATATGTAAATGATTGAAAGTAAGATTAGTAAATGCTCCAGCAGCAATAGTGTTAAATTCACCGCCCTCACCAGAAACTGAGCCAACAGGAATGTAAGTTGTTTTTAAACCGACAATAAGTTTTTGGTTATCTCTGTCACTGACATCAATAATACAATCATTTCAGTCACCAGATCGGTACTTAGAATTATGCTCATCAATAGTAATTTTACTTAACTCTGTGCATCCAGCAAAAGCTGTTGGTTCAATAGTTGTAGTTTCTTTTGGAATATGAATTTCTTTTAAACTAACACAGTTATTAAATGCATATTTTGCAATAGTTTTTAAACCAGTAGATAAATTAATGTGAGATAGGCTAGTGCAACCAGAAAAAGCTTCTTCGTATATGTTTTTACATCTAGGTATTGTAATTAGTACTAAATTTTTACAATCTTGGAATGCGTATTTGGAAATACTACCATTAAAAGTTCCTTTGCAAGTTACTTCTGTTAAATTTGGGCATCATCTAAAAGCAGATTCGCCAATTGATTGGAAATTTGGCAGAAGAACACTGTTTAAATTTGGACAACTTTCAAAGCAAGATTTAGTGATATTAACTACATTCGTATTTGTAAGATCAACATTGAAAATTGGAGTTTTAGAAAATGCAAATTCTCCAATATTTTGCAATTTTGCATTAAAATCAACTTTTTGTAAGAACACACAATTTGTGAATGCGTGGTCAGAAATTGTTTCAATATTTTCGCCCAAAATAACATGTTTTACTTTAGTATCACTGAAGGCATATGGAGAAATACTAACAATTTTTAATCTTGAATCTCCTACTTTTGCATCTGCAGGAATAACAGCGTTATTAGTATCACCAACATACTTAGTGATTGTGCAACCACCATACGTTTCTTCATATAAGAAATCGTCTTCTGGGTTTGGTTCTTCTGGCGTTTCTTTACTACAACTTACCATTGGAACAATACTACCACTTAGAGCAGCAATGCCTAGCATTGGCATTAAATATTTATTTATTTTCATACATACCTCAAGTACATTATAGACTATTTTTTTTAATTATTAAAATCATAAACATATTTAAATATTTAAATAAATTTTAGGAATTAATGTTTTGATTTTAAATTAGTTGTTATAAATGAAAAAAAAGAAAAAAGAGGTTTTTCCTCTTTTTCTATCAATCAATTGCTTATTCTACAAATGTTATTTTGATTGTAAACGTACTATCAATTGAAGTTGTAAATTCATTAGTGTAAGTTGCTCTAATTTTGAATGTTATTCCAGTAGGATCAACTTCATGAGCACTTCATTTAATTCTTCAAGCAGTTGCTGAAGAATCATATTCAATAGATAAACCATCAATTGTTTGTTCAGATGAAGCATCGATTAATGATACAGCTAACTTAGTTGGATCAACTTGTTCAGATGTAGTGTCATCTCAATTAATATTTACTGTTTGAGTGTCAGAACCCTCTACTCCGGCAGTAGCAACAATTTCATATGGTTCTGTTTCACTAGAATAGCCAATTTTCATTTTATGAATAGTTAGAGTTACTTTATTAGATTTTTCTACTGCACGAGAATCAAGATTATAAGTTCCCTTGACATAAAATTCGTATTGTCCAGCTTCAGCTGTGCTATCTCATTTAATGTATTTTTCACCGGGTTTACCTGTGATTTCACCGATAGATATACCTTGTTTTGAATATGGTTGGCCTTCTTCATCAACAAGAGCAAATGTTGTGTTTGTTGTAACATCAGCTTTACTTCCAGTTGTTAATGCAGCTGTAATAGGTGTAGAACTATTACCGTCGCTTCCAAAGCCACCATCAAGTGTTGTTGCACCAGCATTAACAGCTATGCCAACTTTTGAAGAAAGTGCAACAGTAATTACAGTTTCTAAATTTCATCCTTCCATTGCGTCAAATGTCAATGTATCAGTGTCTTTATCATATACAGGTTCTCCTTCATATGCTGGTTCAGCAGTAATTACTGCATCATCAAAATCAACATCATCATGTGAATTGCAATTAATAACGATTTGGTCTCCAACAACAGCTTTTGCAACGGTTGGGTTACCAAAACCTTCATCACCAGTAACAGTTACATTTTTAAATCCTTGATATGAGTGAAGTGTAACAGAAATTTCGTCGTCTCATTCTCAACTATCATCTGGAACAATAGTTAATGTATCTTCTGTAGGATCGTATGTTGGATCTACTGCTGGTGTAGGAGAAACTTCTAGTTTCTCTTCATCAAATAAATAACCTTCAGTAGTTTTTGTATTACACTTAATAACGATTGGTTGGCCAACTTTTCCTTCCATAATTTCAGGTTCGCCAAAGCCTATATCTTCTTCGGCAGGATCAACAGTTAAATTAATAAATTCTTGATATGAGTAAAGTTTAACAGAAATTGGAGTTGTTCGTGTTCAATTATCATTTGGAACAATAGTTAATGTATCATTGTCAGAATCGTAAGTTGCAGATTTTGGTGTAGGAGAAACTTCTAGTCCCTCTTCATCAAATAAATAACCTTCAGTAGTTTTTGTATTACATGTAATAACAATTGGTTGACCGACTCTTCAATCTGGAATGTCAAGTTCACCAAAACCTTCATCCTTAGTAACAGTTACATATTCAAATTCTTGATATGAGTGAAGTGTAACAGAAATTTCTTCGTCTCAAGTTCATTCTCCATTTGGAACAATAGTTAATGTATCTTCTGTAGGATCGTATGTTGGATCTACTGCTGGTGTAGGAGAAACTTCTAGTTTCTCTTCATCAAATAAATAACCTTCAGTAGTTTTTATATTACATTTAATAACAATTGGTTGGCCAAATAGTCTTTCGGTAACTACAGGTTCACCAAAACCTTCATCCTTAGCTACATCTATATCACTAAATTCTTGATATGAGTAAAGTTTAACAGAAATTTCTTCGTCTCATGCTCATTCATTTGGAACAATAGTTAATGTATCAGTTGCAGAATCGTATGTTGGATCTACTGCTGGTGTAGGAGAAACTTGTAGTTTCTCTTCATCAAATAAATAACCTTCAGTAGTTTTTGTATTACACTTAATAACAATTTCATCGCCAACTGTTTTTTTCTCAACTGTTGGTTCGTCAAAACCTTCATCACCAGCAGTAACATCTACTTTTTTAAATTCTTGATATGAGTGAAGTGTAACAGTAATTGTACTTGTTTGTCCTCAACCTTCACCTGGAATAATAGTTAATGTATCTTCTGTAGAATCGTAAGTTACAGATTCTGGTCCACTAGGTGCAACTATATCAATGTTGTTTTCATCAAATCGATAACATTTTGAAGATATTGTATTACATTTAATAACAATTGGTTTTCCAACAATTTGTTGTATAATTTCTGGTTTGCCAAAACCTTCATCATCTTCAGCAGGATCAACAGTTAATCCGGTAAATAACTCATCAGCAACAAGTTGAACCTTAATTTCAGTTCGTTTTGTTCAACTGCTATCAGGAATAATGGTTAATATATCAGTTTCAGGATCATAAGATATAGATTCGGGATCTAATGCTGGATCAACAATTGCTTTGTTTCAGATATAACTATCATCATCCAAACCACATTGGATGGTAATGTTTTCACCAACTTTATGGTTCATTACTTCTGGATCAGTGAAGCCAACATGTGATTCGTTAATTATTACATTAAATTCTTGTCTCTTAGATGCAAAATTAACTTCAACATTAGTACTAGTTGTCCAACCAGTGACTGGTTTTTCAATACGAATACCACTATCACCTTGTTTTTCCCATTTGGTATAAGGTTGTTCATCTATTTCAACAGTCGTATCTTCCACTTTGAAATCAAAATATTGTTTTAATGTATAAGAAATAATGATGTCTTCATCAAGATATCTTGTTGTGATACCATAGCCATCAAAGCCTTCATCGGGTGTTACAGCAAAATTATCTTCTGGAATTTGTTCATGGTTGGTTTCAAAATGAACCCTTATTTGTGTTTTGTCAGTTCAAGACAATTGTTCTCGAATAGTTAATTTATTGGCACTTCATTCAAGACCAGTAGTTACAGGGTCATCACCATATTTAACTCATGATGCACTTTGATCTATAGTATATGCAAAATCAGAATGAAATTCAATTTCAATGGGTTTTCCCATGTGTTGTTCTTTAATTTCGCTAGTAATATGATCATCATGGTCAATAGTTATTTTGTATTCTAAATTAATAGAAGCTAAAACAAGCTTAATTGCTGCATTTTCTGGTCATTTAGAATCATAATTAATGATTATTTCTTTACTTGTTTCATTAATAATAGGATCTTTAGCTGCTCCTGTTCCAACTATATACTTAACTTGATCTTTGTTAATGTCATAGCCTCTTTCCAAACGATATTTAATGGTAATATTCTTACCAAATTCATTTTGGATAACTTCTCCTGTGACACCAGTTGCATTGACAATATTAACTTCGTATTTCTTTGCATTTTTGCTACATGCCGTAATTAGCGGAGCTACTACACCAATCGTAGCTAATCCCGATAAAATAGGCACAAATATTTTTCCTATTTTTTTCATACATTTCCTTTCAAAAATTTAATCTTATCTATAGGCAATAAATAATACCTAATTATTATATATTAAATTATTTTTAATAAAAAAATGAAAAATAATGTATTACATTAATTTAAATTCACTACATATTATTTCATTCAAAAATTCGTATTTTCTTTTAAAAAAGAGGTTTACCCTCTTTTTATTATTTTTTAGCAGCGGCTTTTTGACCAGTTCGGGCTGCAACTACTTCATCAACTACACTCTTAGGAGCTTGAGCGTAGTGACTGAATTGCATTACATAGTTTCCACGACCTTGAGTAAATGATCGTAGGTCTGTCGCATAACCAAACATGTTCTTTAAAGGAACTTTAGCTTTGATCATTTGTGCAGCAGCTCTTTGTTCAGTTGATTCAATAGTTCCACGACGTGAACTAATGTCACCCATTGCATCACCTAGATATTGATCTGGGACAACAACATCAACAGACATAATTGGTTCAAGCAATACTAAACCACACTTCTTTGCTGCTTCTTTTAAAGCTAATGAAGCAGCAACTTTAAATGCCATTTCTGATGAGTCAACTTCATGGTAACTACCATCATAAACTGTTGCTTTAATATCCATTAATGGATATCCAGCTAGCGGTCCAGCTTTCATTGCTTCTTGAATACCTTGGTCAATTGGTTTAATAAATTCACGAGGAATTTTTCCACCAACAATTTCATTGATAAATTCATAACCTTTGTCTTTGTTTGGTTCAAATTTAACCACACAGTGTCCATATTGACCATGACCACCAGATTGCTTAATGTATTTACCTTCAGCAGATCCTTCTTTTGTGAATGTTTCACGATAAGAAACTTGTGGCGCACCAGCATTAACGTCAACTTTAAATTCACGACGCATACGGTCAACAATAATTTGTAAGTGTAATTCACCCATACCAGATATGATACATTGACCAGTTTCATGGTCTGTGTATGTTCTGAATGTTGGGTCTTCTTCAGCAAGTTTTTGCAAAGCAATACCCATTTTTTCTTGGTCAGCTTTTGTCTTTGGTTCAACAGCTAAACTAATAACTGGTTCAGCAAATTTCATTGATTCTAGTTTAA
>JAKSVR010000013.1 GCA_024427105.1 Mycoplasmoidaceae bacterium
CATCATCAATCAAACTTTTAATTAATGTGTTTCTAGGAGTTGAAATATAAGTAATAGAATTAGCACTTTCCTTGAAATTGTCAGCTATACGTTTATCTAATGATTTTGATACATTCATCACCATTTCACCATTATTCATAAATTTTCTCAACTCTTTTATTGTTGTGAAATAGCAATTTTTAAGTAAAACACTCTGAAAATCCTGATTACTTTTGTAATTTTCCAAAGTTATTTTTATAGCTTTCCAAATTATGTGAACAAAATCACCTTTTTCGTAAGGGGTGGATGTGAATTTTGAATTTATTTTACTAAAAGTAATGTCAATTAGATCATCTCTAAATTTTTTAAAAAAATAGAGTGGGATATTTTCATCTTTTACTTTTTGGTAATTTTTTATCATTTCAAATTCCATTTTATTCAATGTTTCCATAACAAAACCTCTTAGGTTTTTTATAGATTTTTGGCAACTATTAAAAAATAGATTTGATTTTTATTTATATAAATTAAAAAATATATATAATTATTCAACACTAAAAGGTATGAGTCAGTCACACTGGCTTTAAAAATTAATATGCAAAAAAGATTCAATGTCTTTACACCTAGAGGACGAGAGCTTCGTGCCGCTTATAGACAAGCGAAAGAAGTAGAAGCTTTAAAAGAACAATATCGTCGAATGAGTAATGAGGAGTTATCAGCACGAACCCCATATTTTCTTGAACAATTAAAAAAAGGGATTTCACTTGATGCTATTTTACCTGACGCTTTAGCGACAGCTAGAGAAGCTATTTACCGTGTTCACGGTTTATATGCTTACCCAGTTCAGGTTATTGGTGCGATCGTTATTCATAAAGGAAATTTAGCTGAAATGTATACTGGTGAAGGTAAAACCTTAACCATTATCTTAACAGCATATTTAAATGCTTTAACTAAAAAAGGTGTGCATGTTGTTACTGTTAATGAATACCTTGTAAAACGTGATGCTTTATTCTGTGCCCAAGCATTAAACCCACTTGGTATTACTGTTGGTTACAATGTTTCTGATATGGAGCAAGACGAAAAGCAAAGAATGTTTGCTTGCGATATTACATACACAACTAACTCAGAATTAGGATTTGACTATTTACGAGATAACATGGTTAAAGAATATTCAGAAAAAGTTATTCGTGAATTAAATATGGCCATCATCGACGAAGTCGACTCTGTTTTAATTGATGAATCTCGTACACCACTTATTATTTCTGGTCAACCTAAAAAAGACGTATCTTTATACATTGATGTTGATAAGTTTGTTAAAACCTTAACCCCAGATGATTATCATATTGATGATGAAACTAACACCATTTCCTTAACTGACTCCGGTGTTGATAAAACACAAACCTACTTTAAAATTAAAAATTTATATAACATTGAAAACTCAGACCTAGTACATAAGATTAGAAACTCTTTAATGGCTAACTTTGTATTTAGATATGGAGTTGAATACATTGTTCGCGATAACAAAATATTGCTAGTTGACCACTTTACTGGTCGTATTCTGGAAGGCCGAAGCTATAATGCGGGTTTGCACCAAGCTATTCAAGCTAAAGAAATGGTTAAGATTGATCCAGAAAATGTAATTGTTGCTACAATTACATATCAAGCATTCTTCCGTTTATATAAAAAACTATCCGGTGTTACTGGTACTGCTTTAACTGAAGCAGATGAATTTATCAAAATTTATAACATGATTGTTGTCCCTGTTCCAACAAACAGAAAAGTTATTCGTCGTGACCTAACCGATTATGTGTTTGAAACCAAAACAGCTAAATGAGCTCACGTTGCTGCTGAAATTGAAAGATTACACACTAAAGGACAACCAGTTCTAGTTGGTACTGCTTCCGTTGAAGACTCTGAGGAATTGGCTGCCTTGTTAAGAAACAAAGGTTTACATTTTGAATTATTAAATGCCAAGAACCACGCACGTGAAGCGGAAATTGTTGCTCTAGCTGGTCAACGAGGAGCTATTACTATTTCTACCAACATGGCTGGACGTGGTACTGACATTAAACTAGGTCCCGGAGTTAAAGAATTGGGAGGTTTATTCGTTATTGGTACAAACCGTCACGAATCAAGACGTGTTGACAACCAACTTTGTGGTCGTTCTGGACGTCAAGGTGACCCAGGTATGACAAGATTCTTCATTTCTACTGAAGATCCATTATTTAAACGTTTTGGTATTGATAAGAAAGAAAAAACCGAAAAGAAAGTTACTGATGAAGAATTCTACGACTCATGATTCTTTAACCACATGGTTAAAGTAATGCAAAAGAAAGTTGAAGGTCTTAACTTTGATACAAGAAAGAACTTAACTGACTATGACGTTGTACTATCTAACCAACGTGAATTGGTTTACAAACAAAGAGACCAAATTTTAAAGAATGAAAGAAATATCCCAATCATTAGAAACATGGTAAACATTGTTGCTAAAGATTTGGTTCAATTATTTCTTTCTAAAGAAAATCCAAACTATGTGGATGCTCCCTCTTTAGCTAGAGCTATTAACACACGATTATTATTTTTAGATGCCATTGAGCCATCTTTATTTGATAAACAAAACACCACTGTTGTTAATGCGTTAGTAACTCGAATTATTTGAGGATCTATTGAAGCACGTATTGCAAGTTACAATCCTGAACAAATTCAAAAGGTGTTAAAAAGTATTATTATTCAAAACTTTGATGCTGAATGAACAACACATCTAGATGTGATGAGTAAAATTCGTGAAGGTGTAACACTACGTTCACTAGAACAAAAATCACCACTAAACATTTATGTTGAAGAAGCGGATAAACATTTTAGTAAACTAAAACAAAACGTTGCACACAAAGTCGTTATTTCTATTCACCGTTTATACATACCAAACATTGCTGGTATTATTAATGAACGTCTACACGATAGTAAATTAATTTCTGATACTAAATATGAACAATTAAAAGCTAAATTTGCTTCTGAATCTAATAAAAATATTCGTATTGATTTTGCTGATTTGATTCGTCAACGTGTGAACACACCAGATGCTCCTAAACCTACTCCAGCACAATGAACCGCTAAAGAACGTTTATTAAAACAACAAGAAAAAGATCGTCAAGCCTCTATCGCTGATGCACAATCTCGTGGTGATAATCCAACCACTCGTATTGAGAGCAAAGATATACAAATGGAAAAACCAGCCACTCCAGTTGATGATTTGCCACACTCTAAAGATTCTAAAATTGACTCTTTAGATCGAGAAAAAATTATTGACAAGTAATGAAAATCCATTCACCGAATAAAAAATTTGAACTTACAACTGAATTAACTCCTAAAGGTGATCAGCAACAAGCTATTAATAAGCTTGTTGCTAATTTAAACAAAGGGGTTAAGCATCAAGTTTTATTAGGTGCCACAGGTACCGGGAAAACTTTTACTATTGCTAATGTTATTGCTCAAACACAAAAGAAAACATTAGTCATTGTTCATAATAAAACATTAGCTGGTCAACTTTATTCTGAATTTAAGGAGTTGTTTAAGAACAACAAAGTTGAATATTACATTTCTTACTTTGATTTTTATCAACCCGAAGCATATTTGCCTACTACTGACACGTACATTGAAAAGTCATCCAAAGTAAATCAGGAGATTGAAATGTTGCGTTTATCAACAATTCAATCACTGTCAACAGAAGATAAAGTTATTGTTATAGCATCAGTAGCAGCCATATATCCTGCTGTAGATCCAAAAGTGTTTGATAAGTACCGCATTATTTTAAATACCGGATCTACATACAACTTAAAACAATTACAATATGATTTAGTACGTTTAGCATATAAACGTAACGATGTGAACTTAGAGCCGGGTTGCTTTAAGGTTAAGGGTGATGTTGTTGAAATAATGGAAGGTAGCAATAACCAAGAAAAAATACGTATTTCCTTCTTTGGTAACGAAATAGAACAAATTGCTAAGATGGATGTCAACAACAACACTGTTACCGAGGTTTGGAAAGCTTATGTTATTTATCCTGCTAATGAATATGTTGCTGATGCAAGTATGTTTGATCTCTCATTAGCTAGAATAGCTAAAGAGCTTAAGGAGCGACAAGCATATTTTAAAAAACACGATAAATTAATTGAACACCAAAGAATTACGGAACGAACAAACCGTGATATTGAAACATTAGCTGAAACCGGTTTTTGCCCAGGTATTGAAAACTATGCAATGCATCTTGAATTAAGGAACCCCGGTTCTACACCCTATACAATTTTCGATTATTTAGGTGATGATTGATTGTTAGTTATTGATGAAGCACACATGACCATTCCACAGATAAGAGGAATGTATTTTGGTGATAGAAGCAGAAAACAAACACTGGTTGATTACGGTTTTAGACTTCCTTCTGCATTAGATAATAGACCATTAAATTTTAATGAATTTGAATCGCGAGTTCGACAAGCAATATATGTTTCAGCAACACCCGGTGATTATGAAAAACAAAAATCCAATAATTTAATTATTGAGCAAATTGTTAGACCAACCGGTTTGGTTGATCCTGTTATTCAAATTAAACCAACAGCTAACCAAATTTTAACTTTGTGCGAAGAACTTGATGCACAAATTAAAAGGCATGAGCGAACAATCATTACTGTTTTAACAATTAGAATGGCTGAAAATCTAACTAAATTTTTAAAAGAGAAAAAATATAAGGTTGCTTATTTACACAATGAATTAAAAACTTTTGAAAGAGATAAAGTTATTAACGCACTAAGAAAAGGGATTTATGATGTTGTAGTAGGTATTAACCTACTAAGAGAAGGTTTAGATGTACCTGAAGTATCGTGTGCTGTTATTTTTGATGCAGATAAACCTGGTATTTTTAGATCTCGCGATGCGTTGATCCAAACCTTTGGTCGAACCGCTAGAAACAAAAACGCACATGTGTTATTATTTGCAGACAACGTAAATGATGCATTACTAGAAGCCATTAACGAGACAAACCGTCGTAGAAAAATTCAATTAGATTTTAATAAGAAACATAATATTGTGCCACAAACCATTATTAAACCCATTAGAGATGATCTTCATGGCAAAACAGATGCTAGAACATTGGAAGCAATCTTTCATAAAGACGCGAAAGTGAGTCAAAAAGACGGGTCACGAGCAATTAAAAAATTACGCAAAAAAATGGAAGACGCAGCAAAACAACAAGAATATGAATTGGCCGCTCATTACCGTGATTTAATGATTGAATTAGAAAGCAAACTTAAATAAAAAGATAGATTTATAATCTATCTTTTTTAATTTATAATTAGAAACAAGAAAGAGGTACTTATGTTTAGCAAAAAACAATCACCAATTCAAGTTTTTAGTGAAATTGGTCACTTAAGAACAGTGTTGGTAAAAAGACCCGGAGAAGAATTATCACATATTACTCCTAGTAATATGGAAGAATTACTTTTCTCTGCCATCCTTAACTGAAAGAAAGCGGGCAGAGAACACGATGAATTCACAAAAATCTTAAGAGAAAACGGTGTTGAAGTTATTTATCTTGAAGATTTACTTGTAGAAACATGAAAAGTTATGAAGAAAGATGATAAATTGAACTTTATTCATAAATTCATTGATGAATCAGGAGTAACCAACCCATTAATTCAAATGAAAATCTTTAACTTCTTATCTAAACGAAGTGTTAGAGGAATGTTTGATGCAATGATTAAAGGCATCACTAAATTTGATTTAGGAATGAGTTTAGCACGTGATGTGTTAGTTACACAACCTATGCCTAACTTATATTTTACTCGTGACAACTTTTCTGCGGTTGGTAATGGTGTGGTTCTATCTAGAATGAAATATAAAACTAGACAAAGAGAAACAATTTTTTCTAGACTAATATTTAAACACCACCCAGTTTATAAAAACACGCCAATATATTTTGATAGCAGAAAAACAAGAAACACCATTGAAGGTGGGGATGTGTTTATTTACAACGATAAGACATTAGTTGTTGGAGTATCTGATCGAACCCAAAAAGAATCACTTATTGAAATGGGTCATATGATTCAGAAAGAAAAAGGTGCCAACTTTGATACGATTATTGGTGTGAATGTACCACATAAGTGGAACTTAATGCACCTTGATACATGATTAACAATGGTGGATCACAATAAATTCTTATATTCTCCTAATATTGCTAGTGCATTAAAATTCTGAAAAATTGATTTAACTAAGAAAAACATAAAGATGGTGGAACACAACACAACTCTTGAAGACATGATTGAACAAATTATTCATGTTCGGCCAAATTTAATACCTGTGGCTGATAACTACAGTCAAGAACAAGTGGATATTGAAACACACTTTGATGCAACCAATTTCTTAGTTATTAAACCTGGATTAGTAATTGGTTATGACCGAAACGTTCGAACCGTTCAAGCTTTAAGAAACAACGGAGTTGAAGTATTAACATTTGATGGTAACCAACTAGCATTGGGTATGGGATCAGCAAGATGTATGTCTATGCCCCTTTACCGAGAACCAATTTCATTTAATGCGTTCTCTGGAGCAGCAGCTGAAAGAATTAAATTATTACAAAAATTAAAACACCACAAGAAAGATGATCTAAATTAATAATAAGGAGTACAAACAATGGCATTTAACTTAAGAGCAAGAGATTTCTTAAAAATTTCTGATTACACAAAAGAAGAATTAACGTATTTAATAGATTTATCTATTCACTTAGCCAAACAAAACCACACCGGTATCATGACTGAGAGATTAAAAGGTAAATCCATTTGTATTATGTTTCAAAAAACATCAACACGTACACGATGTTCATTTGAAACCGCAGCATTTGAGTTGGGCATGGGATGCACTTACCTTGATTCCAGTTCAAGTCAATTTGGCAAGAAAGAATCAATTGCCGATACAGCACGAGTTCTATCTAGATTCTACGATGGAATTGAGTTCCGTGGGTTTGCACAATCAGATGTAGAAGAATTAGCCAAATATGCATCTGTCCCAGTGTGAAACGGTTTAACTGATGAATCACACCCAACACAAATGATTGCTGATATGATGACTATTAAGCAATACTATGGTTTCTTAAAAGGAATTAAACTAGTTTTCCTTGGTGATGGTAGATTCAACATGGGTAACTCATTGATGGTTACATGTGCAAAATTAGGATTACACTATGTGTTGTGTGGTCCAAAGAAATTCTGACCTAAAAAACAATTAGTTCAATATTGCTTGAATTGTTGTAAAGATTCAGGAGGCACAGTTACATTAACTGAAGACAAAATGAAAGCTGTTGAAGGTGCTAATGTAATTTATACCGACATTTGGGTTTCTATGGGTGAACCTTTTGAAGTATGAGCTGAACGTATTGAATTAATGCGTCCATACCAAGTAGATATGGCAACAATGTTACATGCAGAAAAAACATCTAGACTCGGTCCTATATTCATGCATTGTTTACCATCATATCACGGATTAGATACAGATGTTGGTAAATTGGTGGCTAAACAATTTGGTAAAAAATATCCAGAAGTTAGAAACGGTGAATTAGAAGTTACTGATGAGGTATTTAATTCTCGTTTCTCGTTTGTATTTGACCAAGCTGAAAGCAGAATGCACTCAATTAAAGCTATTATCTTAGCAACAATCGGTATTTAGTAATGGGGAAAAGAATTGTTATTGCTTTGGGTGGTAATGCTTTAGGTGATACACCCGAAGAGCAAAGAATTAAAGTTAGAACCCCCGCTCAAATAATTACTGAATTAGTAGCCAAAGGCTATGAAGTGGTTGTTGGCCACGGAAACGGTCCACAAGTTGGAGCTATTTTCAATGCGTTTAACGAAGCACACCAATATGATTCAAAAATTCCATTAATGCCTTTTGCTGAAGCAGGAGCCATGAGTCAAGGCTATATTGGTATTCATATCAACAATGCTTTAGCTAACGCATTTAAGAAAAAAGGAATACCCGCAAACATTATTTATTTATTATCACAAACAATAGTTGATAGACACGATAAAGCATTTACTAATCCAACAAAACAAGTAGGCGCTTTTTACAAAACACGAAAAGAAGCTGTGGAACACAACCCTTTTGGTGCTGAAATAATAAATGTACCAGGAAAAGGATATAGAAGAGTTGTTCCCAGTCCTAAACCTATTGCTCTTTCTTGCATGGATGAGGTAAAGGCTGCACTGGATCTTCATAAAGTAGTAATTTGCGGTGGTGGAGGTGGTGTCCCAATTATTGTTGAGGACAACCAATACAAACTAGTTGATGGTGTTATTGATAAGGATTATGTTGCATCAATGGTTGCCGATCAAGTGAATGCAGACATTTTAGTTATTCTAACTAATGTACCACACGCTTGTATAAATTATGGTACCGATAAAGAACAATCAATAAAGGATGTATCTGTAAAACAAATGCAACACTATATTGATAATAAAGAATTTGCTGCTGGTAGCATGTTGCCTAAAGTTCAAGCCGCTATGGACTTTGTCAGTAAAGGAAAGAACCGAAAAGCAATCATTGCCAGACTTGAAGATTTACTAAGTGCTCTTGAAGGAAAGGTTGGAACGGTAATTCATAAATAAAAAAAAGAGGTATACCTCTTTTTTTTATTTATCTGTATAGTTTTTAAAATAGTTTTGAATTAGGATAACCGGAGTCCCTTTGTCGCCTGAACCACTAGTTAAATCTGATAAGCTGCCAAGTAAGTCGGTTAGCTGTCTGGGCGTTGTTCCTAACGCTGTTTTTGTTCCAATAAGGTTTTTACCCTTATTTTTTATATTACCCATTACTTCTTCTAGCAATTTAGATTTATTCTTTTGGTTCTTAGCATTATCAATGTACATTTTTAATTTTAGTTCGTTTGGTGTTCCAACTAAACCAGAAGTATATCCAGGAGATACAACCGGGTCAGCTAATTCTCAGATTTTACCAACAGGGTCTTTAAACGCACCATCACCATAAACCATAACTTCAATTTTAACATTTGTTTTCTTCAATATTAATGCTTGAACCTTTTTGCAGAATTCAAAACAATTTCTTGGAAACAACTTTATTTTATTGTCAGTTGAGAAGTTAGAACCCAATATACCATAGTCTTTGTTAAAACCAGAACCTTTATTTGGTTTATTTAAAATGTCACTTAATAAAGTTACCTTAGCCGTTTTATCTTTTTTCATAATGATGGCTTTAGTAATGAAGCGATCATGAATATTTGCAGCAAGAATATTCTTTGTGTATTTTAATAATTCACAAGGATTATTACTTAAAATAATTTCGCATTTGTTACCAACAGCTTTTTTGTATAAATCAATGTAGTCAATGCCAGTGAATTGGTGTTTAATGTTTGGGAACAATTGTCTAAATTCTTTTTCATTAAATGAATCAGTAGTGCTGACATGTTTATCAAATAGTTGTTGTTCTGTGATAAAGTGGTTGCCAACTTCATCAGCAGGGAATGATAATTGTAAATATACTTTTTTTGCATGTTTTGTTAATCCTTTTAATAGATTTACAAATCTATTTCTTGATAGGATTGGAAAACATATACCAATTTCTTGGTTTTTATAAATTCTGTATACGCAATCACTAATATCAGATAATTTAGCATAATTACCTTGAGATCTAGCTACAATCGATTCAGTAATAGCCAAAACATCTTTTTCCTGTAGAGTAATAGAACCTTGCTGATGTAGTTGAATAACCTTATCAGAAACTATTTTTGCTAAATTATCACCATCTTGAACTAGAGGCATAATTAAGCCTCTAGAAATAACACCAAAATCTTTCATTTTTAGCTCCTTGAAAATACAAAATAATTATAATTCTTTTTTGTGTATTTATTAATACCGTTAATGTATAATTAACGGGTGGTCTAAAACCAACCTTTAAGGAGCAAAAAATGAGCTATAAAGATACAAAATTATTTGGGATTAGGGAAGTAGCAATTTACCCTCGTCCATTTACTACTATTAATTCACGTTCTGAATGCAATCCATACCAAGGAAAGATGCTTCCATTATTTACCGCACCAATGAGTTCGGTAATTGATGAAGAGTCTGCAGAAATATATGCAAAGAATAAAATTAGACCAATAATTCCTCGTTCAGTTAACTTTGAGACAAGATGTAAATTAATGCACAAACATATGGTTGCTATTAGTTTATCTGAAGCAAATAATTATTTTATTAAGAATGCTAACAAAATTAAACGTGGTGGAAAAACATATGTTTGTATTGACATCGCTAATGGTCACATGAAATCAATGCAAGATGTTATACGTAATTTAAAAGAAGTATATAAATCTAAAATTGAAATCATGTGTGGTAATATTGCTAACCCAATTACCTTCAGATATTTATCTGAAGCTGGTGCCGACTACATTAGAGTTGGTATTGGTGGTGGATCAGGATGCTTAACTGCAAGTAATACAGGAATCTTCTATCCAATGGGTAGTTTAATTCTTGAATGCAAAAAGATTCAAAAGCAAATGATGCAATCATATAAATTAAATAAATCCCCTAAACCAGCAGCAATTGTTGCAGATGGTGGAATGAAGAATTATGATTACATTATTAAGGCTTTGTTCCTAGGCGCTGATTATGTAATGTGTGGAAGAATCTTTAGTCAATCATGGGAAGCTCCAGGTGAAAGATGATCTAAATTAAAAACTGATGAAGACCGTAAGAAAAACTGACACAATATTGATAAACATGACAACTTCTTATTTAGACCAGACTTATTTGATTACAAGAAAATTTTCTATGGAATGAGTACGAAGAAAGCTCAAAGAGAAATTGCTAAAGCAAATTGTATAGAAAATTGTTTATTTAAAACATCAGAAGGTGTTGTGAAAGAAATCCCTATTCTATATACTATTGAAGGTTGAACAGAAAACTTTATATCTTACTTTACATCTGCCATGAGTTATACAGAATGTCGTTCATTAAAAGATGTTAAAGAATTTGATGAATACCGTTTAATGACAACAGATGCACAACATTCATACAATCAATAATTAAAAAAGAGGTTCTACCTCTTTTTTAATTCTTTATGTGCTGTGATTGCTTGGTTTGGACAAACAAAAGTGCACAAGTGACAACCAACACATTTTTTACTATTTAACATTGGATAACCCTGTTTATCTAATTGCAACGCATTTTGTCCGCCATCTCTACAAGAAATATAACATCTCCCACATTTGATACACTTATTACGATTAAAATTTGGGTAAACAATTTTCCCTCTTTCAACTTGATCAAGTGGCATAACTTTATTCAATCTTGCACCAATTAATTGTTTAACATTTTTAATATTATTGGTTGCCATATAGAAGGATAAACCTTGAAGCAATGGTTCAATAATTCTAACACCATATTGCATAATAACAGTTGTTGCTTGAACTCAATCACACCCTAAAGACAAGTAATCTAAAGCATCTTTAAATGTTTCAACCCCGCCAACACCAACAATATGTAAATCTTTTAATTTGGGGTGTTTTTTAATTTCTCCAATAAATCTTAAAGCTATTGGTTTGATAGCTTTACCAGACATTCCCCCAATTGTAATGTTATCTTTTAATGATGTTTTTGACATCGGTTCCATTATTGATTTAACTGTATCAATTGCAACTATACCATCAGCGTGTGCTTCTTTCACAGCTAAAGCTGAATCAATCATAGTAGCCACATTTGGAGTGAGTTTGACTAAAATAGGAATTTTAACTTCCTTAGTTACCATTGTTGTAAATTTTTTGATAGCTTGTGGGTTTTGTCCAATATCGGTTTCATCATCTTGTTCTTCCATGTTAGGACAAGAATAGCTTAATTCAACCGCATCAGCACCTGCTTCTTGTGCCATTTTAGATAATTTAACTCATTCATCACCATTTCGTCCAACAACAGAGGCAATAATTATTTTGTTTGGGAAATCATGTTTCAATTGTTTAATCATAGCCATATCTTGTTCGGGAGTATGGGCTGATAATTGTTCAATATTTTTAAAACTAGCAAATGTATTAAATCTAGTTTTAGTAGCATCATAACGAGGCGAAGCCTCATTAGATTTAATGTATGAGATAGATTTGATAGATGCTCCTGCTCAACCTAATTTAAATGCACGAGCTATTTTGTCATATGAACTAGAGACAATAGAAGAGGATAACATAAATGGATTATCCATCGTTTTATTAAAAAATTTTGTTCTTAACTTTTTATGATCAATTTTAATTTTTTTACTTGCTGTTTTAATATTGTATAAATGGTGAATTAAATGTTTAATATTAACATTGGATGAGATACAACTTTTTTCACACGGTGCATCGCAACCAATACACGGATTGTTGTTGGGTAAGATTGAAGCAATATATTCTTCAGTATCAAACCATGTTCCTAACAATATTTGTTTCAGATTTAATTTTTTACAAGACTTGGCACTTGTGCAATCATAACATAAGTGGCAGTTAACTATATCTATCTTATTATTCATATCATTATTATATGATTATGAAAATCAAACACATATAAGCATGTCTGGGTTTCATAAACGGACAAACATGAAACTTTATTTATATATAATGATTTCATGAAAAAAACTAATCATCAATATTTTATGCAAATAGCCATTCAAGAGGCTAAAAAAGGAATCAATGCTGGACACGGCGGTCCATATGGTGGGGTTATTGTAAAAAATAACAAAATTGTTGCCAAATCTCATAACAAAGTTGTCTTAAATCATGATGTAACCGCTCATGGTGAAATGGAAACTATTAGAGCAGCATGCAAAAAATTAAAAACATATGATTTAAAAGGTTGCGTTCTTTATACAACGGCTTTTCCGTGCCCAATGTGTGTGGCTGCATGCAAATGAGCTCACATTAAAAAAGTTTATTACGGATGCACCGAAGCAGATACACAAGCTATTGATCCAGAAGATAAAGAGTTTTATACTGCTAAATTGCAAACAACACGTGTTGGTCGAAAAGAATGTTTAGATTTATTTAAAATTTATAAACAAAAAAAATAGACACTTGTCTATTTTTTCTTTCTTAAGTCTACTTCCATTTCGCAGTAGACACATTTTCAAATACCTTTTTTAGTTGTGGGAACGAATATGTGTTTGTGTCCCTGTTCAATACTACAGATACATCTAGGATTTTTACATACTAAGTCATATCGAGCTTTAGAACCATCATAATAATGATCACGCTTAGCTTTTTGTTTAGCTCATTCCAATAATTGAAGAATAAGAGACATTCTGATATATTTACCATTAAGTGTTTGTCTAAAATAAGCAGCACGTGGATCTTTATCAACAGCTGTTTCTATTTCATTAACTCTTGGTAGTGGATGAAGAATGCACATATCTGGTTTAGCTTCTTTTAATTTATCAACAGTTAAAATATAGCTATCTTTTAATCGTTCATATTCTTTGGGATCAAAGAATCGTTCTCTTTGGATTCTTGTCATATAAAGAATATCTAAATTAGCTAAGTTGCCTTCTAATTTACTTACCTCTTTGTAAGGTATTTTGTGTTTTTTTACAATATCATTCATAACATGAGCTGGCATTTTTAATTCTTCTGGAGAAATAAAGACCAATTTAATTCCTTTATAGCGAGACATTGCCATTGTTAAGGAATGAACGGTTCTTCCATACTTTAAATCACCACACATACCAATCGTTAAATTATCTAATCTTCCTTTTTCACGATAGATAGTTAATAAGTCGGTTAGTGTTTGTGTTGGGTGACAATGAACACCATCACCAGCATTAATTAAAGGAATGTCGGTTGCAAATGAGCCGGATAATGCTGAACCATCCTTTGGATGACGAATAGCAATAATATCAGCAAAACAACTTACAGTTTTACAAGTATCAGCGACACTTTCACCTTTAGCAACACTTGATGATGTTGCATCACTAAATCCAATAACCGTTCCACCCAGTTCAAGCATTGCAGATGTAAAACTTAATCTTGTACGTGTTGATGGTTCATAAAACAACGTTGCTATTTTCTTTCCATCACACACATGAGCATATTGTTCTTTATGTGCAATGATGTCTAAAGCTCTTTGGATTAGATTATCAATTTCTTCTTTTGATAAATCTTTAATATCAATTAAACTTCTCATAACTACCCCTTAATTCAACTTTCATCTTGAGGATTATTTCTAAAAGAAATAAGTTTTTTCTTGTCGGCCTCTTTTATGTATCCTTCCTTGACTGCCATATCAACAATCACATCAAAATTAGTAAGTGATACATTTTTTAAATTTGCTTGTTTAAAAGAATTTATGCTTTTATTCATACCATATGTAAAGATAGATGCAATACCCAAAACATTAATATTGCATGATCTTAAATGATTTGCAACATCAATACATGAACCACCAGTTGACACCAAATCTTCGATAACAACAACTTTTGACCCTTCTGGAATTTTACCTTCAATTCTGTTTTTGCGCCCATGATCTTTATTACTAGATCTTACATAGCCCATCGGTATTCCTAATAGATGTCCAACAATTGCTGCATGCGGAATACCTGCCGTTGATGTTCCAACAACAATTTCAACATCAGGATATTCTTGTTTAATCATTTGAACTAAAGATTGTTCAATATCAGTCCTTACTTTAATATCTGACAATGTCAATCGATTATCACAATATATTGGACTTTTAATTCCACTAGCTCATGTGAATGGTTTATTAGGACTTAAAAACACAGCCTTAATGCCTAACAAATCTTTTGCAATTAATTCTTGTATTTCTTTTTGACTCATAATATTTCCTACCCTACAAAGTCTCTCACGCATCTTTTATATACAGCCACAGGATTTTTTGCTTGTGTAATCGGACGCCCTACAACAATGTAATCTGATCCAGCTTTTTTGGCTTCCTTTGGTGTCATAACACGTTTTTGGTCACCCTTTTTATCTGTTGAGAAACGGATACCTGGTGTGACAGTAATAAAGTGTCTACCACAGACTTTATGAACTTCTTTTGTTTCTAGTGCCGAACAAACAACACCATTTAATCCGCTTTGCTTTGCAACTTTTGCATAATGCATAACAACCTTATCTATTGGCTCACGGATTAAAATGTCACGTTCCATACTTTCTTGATCTGTAGATGTTAATTGTGTAATGGCAATAACTAATGGGTGTTTTCCGTCTTCTCTGGTTGCACCTTCCATGGCAGCTTGCATCATGGCTCTTGTTCCACTAGCATGAATGCTAAACATATCAACATATTGGTATGATAAAACTTTTGAGCATCTTTTAATAGTATTAGGAATGTCATACAGTTTTAAATCTAAAAAGATCTTATGCCCACGTCTTTTTAATTCTTTTAAGAAACTTGGACCAGCACCATAAAATAATTCCATTCCGATTTTGACAAACGGTTTTTCCTTGATAAATAAATCAAGAAAGTTTAGTGCTTCTGTTTTATTTGGAAAGTCACAAGCAATTATTACATCTTTGCCCATTATTTACATCCTCCGATAATATCTTTTAATGATTTGATATTGTATTTTTGCATTACTTTAGGCAAATCATTAATAATTTTTTTACATGCTAATGGATCAACAATATTAGCTGATCCAACTTCAACAGCTGTTGCTCCAGCAAGCATCATCTCAATCACATCTTCTGCTGTTGAAACCCCACCCATACCAACTATTGGTATTTTAACTGCGCGAGCAACTTGGTAGACCATTCGAACTGCAATTGGAAAAATTGCATCTCCAGAATATCCACCGAATTTATTTTTTAAAATTGGTTCTTTTGTTTTTAAATTTATTCGCATAGCCGGAATAGTGTTGATTAAAGAAATTCCATCTGCTCCAGCCTTTTCAACAGCTTTAGCTATTGCTACGATATCAGTAACATTAGGTGACAGTTTCACAATTAATGGTTTTGTAATTACTTTTTTAACAGCCTTAACTACTTTAGCAGCAAGTTCTGGGTTGGTTCCAAAAGCCATACCACCACCATGAACATTAGGACAAGAAATATTTAATTCAATTCAACCAATTTGTGGACACTTACTAATTTGCTTACAATTGTATACATATTCTTCGATTGAAAAACCACTAATATTAGCCATTACTTTTTTCTTAAACACTTTTTTAATCTTGGGCATTAAGTCTTTAATAACATTATCTACACCCGGATTTTGTAATCCTACTGTATTTAACATTCCATTTTTGCCTTCGGCAATTCTTGGTGGAGGATTTCCAAATCTAGCTTCTCTAGTTGTTCCTTTAAAAGAGAAGGAACCTAGAATGTTAATATCATAAAATTCAACATATTCATAACCAAATCCAAAAGTTCCGCTTGCTGGAATGATTGGATTATCTAATGTAATTCCACAAAGCTTTACTTTAGTATCTATCATAGTAGTTCCTTTCCACAAAACACTGGACCGTGTTTGCAAACTTGCTTAGGACCATTTTTTGTCTCAATAGTACAACCCATACAAGTGCCTGTTCCACAACCCATTCTTTCTTCTAATGAATATTCACCCATGCCATTAGTCATATTAAAGATAGCTTTTAACATTGCCATTGGTCCGCATGTATATAAATAGCCATATTGAAGGTTTTTCATAGCATCCATAGCAAACCCTTTAACACCACAACTACCGTCCACTGTAGCTATTATTACTTTAGCACCAAGTTTTTTGAACTCATTTACATAGAATTGATCTTTTTTAGTGTTGAATGCCATAATAACAGTTACATCAATATTTTTTTTGACTAATTCTTTAGCTAAAAAGAATAATGGAGGGATTCCAATTCCACCCCCAATCAATAAGGTGTGTTTCTTTGCATTTTTTAAATTGTAACCAGTACCTAAGTTTGTTAAAATATTTAATTTGCCTTTAGCGTGAGTTAACTTTTCTGTTCCATGACCCAATACCTTATATAACAAAGTTAATTCATTCTTTTTTCAATTGCAAATTGAAATAGGTCTTCTTAAATAACATCCATCAATTTGAATGTGAACAAATGTTCCTGGACGATTACAATCGTTCACATCTCCGGTTAATACCAATTCATATACACCTGGAGCAATTTGCTTATTTCTTTTTATGGTAGCAACAACTTCTCTCATATTATTTTTTATAAACTACCTTTCCGTTGTGGATTGTTATGTAATTCACTCCAAAAACTTCATATCCTTTAAACGGTGTGTTATGACCTTTAGAAATAAAGTTATTAGGATCAATTATCGTTTTTTCATTTAAATTTCAAATACTGAAATCATCGTTTTCAGGTAAATTAAAACGTTTTCTCGGATTAGTCACAAGAAGTTCCAATAATTTATCCATCGAAATAATATTAGCTTTTACTAAGTGAGTGTATAAGAGTGGAAAAGCAATTTCAATACCACTTGCACCAAACAAACTATTTTTTAAACCTTTAGATTTTTCTTCTTGTGAGTGCGGAGCATGATCGGTAGCTATCATATCGATTGTTCCATCTTGTATACCCTTAATTAGTGCTTCTTGATCTTGCTTTGATCTTATGGGTGGATTAATTTTAAAATTACCATCTTCTTGTAACATAGAATCATTAAGAATTAAGTAATGTGGTGCTGTTTCACATGTAATGTCTAAGCCTTCAGCTTTTGCTTTTCTAATAGCATCAACTGATTCTTTAGTAGAAATGTGACAAACATGATATTTACAACCCGTCTCTTTTACTAACTCTATATCTCTTTTTATTTGTTCATACTCGCTAGCAGAGCAAATACCTAAATGGTTATGTGTTCTTGCATATTGTCCATCATGAATATAACCACCATGTAATAGTTTGTTATCTTCACAGTGTGCAACAATTACCTTATTAAGTTCTTTAGCTCTAAGCATAGCTTGTTGCATAATACTAATGTCTTGAACGCCTTTGCCATCATCAGAAAATGCAATAACTAATTTAGCAGTTTCTTCTAATGGAGAAATTTGTTTGCCTTCTTCGTTAATAGAAATTGCTCCATATGGTAGAACATCAATTACTGCATCTTTTTTAATAATGTCAAGTTGTTGTTGAATATGTTCAACTGTATCTGACACTGGTTTTAGATTAGGCATTGTCGCTACGGTTGTATATCCACCTTTAGCTGCTGCTTGCGATCCAGTTAAAATTGTTTCCTTATAAGAAAAACCCGGTTCACGGAAATGCACATGCACATCAATGAAAGCCGGGATAATTGTATATTCAGAGGAATTTAAATCGGGGTGTTGAGTAAGAAACATTAAAAAATTTGTTTTATTATTTTCTAAGCAAAAATTTTTTAATTTCAATTCACCCATAATTTATTCTTATGATATTATAATCACTATTTATATTTTTTAAATAAAAAAGAGGTATAACCTCTTTTTATTTATTTGGATTCTCTGGAGACATTTCAACCGCCTCATCTGGAGCAGAAGGAACACCTTCATGAGGAACTTCAACACCATCAGTTTCATCATTCTTGAAAATAGCGATTGATGCAATACGGTCATCTTCTTCAAGTTTAATTAATTTAACACCCTGAGTTGCACGGCCAATATCTCTTACCTCAGACAATGACATACGGATGATCATGTTTTTCTTTGTCATAATCAATGCATCTTCATTACCTTCTACGGCAGCAGCAAAGACAAGTTTTCCAGTTTTTGGAGTAACTTTTAATGTTGTTACACCCTTAGCACCACGTTTAGTTTCACGATATTCTTCAACATCTGTAATTTTTCCAACACCACGTGTTCCAATGGATAAAATTTTATTACCAGCTAAACTTGTACTGAAACCAACAACTGTTCCACCATCAATATTAATACCCTTAACACCAGCAGCAGTACGCCCCATAGTTCTTACATCAGAAACTTTGAATCTTACTAATTTACCAGTTGAGTTACCGATAAACACATTATTGTCGTCACCAACAATCTTAACATCAAATAGTTTGTCGCCTTCTTTTAAACCTAAAGCAATTTTACCATTACGGTTGATGTGTTCATATTCATTTAATGTTGTACGTTTAACAACACCATTAGCAGAACAGAAGATTAAAGATTTTTGTTCTTCATAATCATCAATTGGTAACATTGTGATAATCTTTTCATCTTTTTCAATTTGAATAAAGTTAATTGCTGGAATACCTTTAGATTGTTTAGATCCAACAGGAATTTCATGTCCTCTTAAACGATATACTTTACCATAATCTGTAAAGATTAAGATGTCGGTGTGAGTGTTAGCAACAACAATCTTAGCAACATTATCATCATTGTGAGTTGCTGTTCCAGTTACTCCGACACCACCACGGTGTTGACTACGATATTCATCAATTGGAAGACGTTTTAGATATCCTCTTGTTGACATAGTAATCACGATATCTTCAATTGGAATTAAGTCTTCATCATCAATAGATGATGATAAATTGTAAGCAATTTCAGTTCGTCTTTCATCACCAAAACGATCAACAAGTTTCTTTAATGCAACAAGAATCAAATCAATTTGTTTGTTTTTATCTTGTAAGATTGATTCATATTCTTTGCAAGCAATTTGAAGTTCATGAATTTCGTTAGTAATCTTAGCTTGCTCCATTCCTGACAATGAACGAAGTTTCATTTCAAGAATTGCTTTAGATTGAATTTCAGATAATTTGAATTTCTTCATTAAATCTTCAAGAAGAACTTTATCATCTTTGGCATCTTTAATCATCTTGATGATTTCATCAATATGTTGACTTGCAATGTGTAGACCTTCTAGAATGTGCAATCTTGCTTTAGCTTTTTCTAGATCAAATTTAGTCTTCTTAATTAAAACATTAATTTGGTGATCAATATAAATTTGAAGTGCTTCCTTCATATTAAGCACCCGTGGTTCATTATTAACCAAAGCTAACATATTAACTGAGAAGTTAGTTTGTAATTGAGTCATTTTAAATAGTTGATTTAAGATAACTTCAGGCACGACATCTCTTCTTAATTCAATAACAATCCGAATTCCTAAACGGTTTGATTCATCACGAAGGTCAGTAATACCTGAGATTTTTCCATCTTTAACTAATTGTGTAATTTTTTCAATTAGCTGTGATTTGTTTACAACATATGGAATTTCGTGAACAATGATTCTTGGTTTTCCATTGTCCATATATTCAATATCGGTCTTTGACCTAATTGTTACTGAACCATGTCCAGTTTCAAAGTATTCACGAATACCGCTTGCTCCAATGATGCTTGCACCAGTTGGGAAATCAGGTCCTTTTAATACTTGCATAATATCATCAGTAGTACATTCTGGATGTTTTGCAACTAATTCAACACCAGCAGCAATCTCATTTAAGTTGTGTGGTGGCATATTTGTTGCCATACCAACAGCAATACCACTTGACCCATTAGCTAACATGTTAGGGAATAATGATGGAAGAACCACAGGTTCTTTTTCGGAACCATCATAGTTATCAACCAATTGAACAGTATTCTTTTCAATATCTGCTAACATTGTATCTGCTAGTTTAGACATTTTTGCTTCGGTATAACGCATTGCTGCAGCACCATCACCATCAATAGAACCAAAGTTTCCATGTCCATCAATTAATGGATAACGCATACTAAAGTCTTGAGCCATACGAACCATTGTTTCGTAGACAGCAATATCACCGTGTGGGTGATATTTACCGATTACTTCACCGACCAATCTGGCTGATTTTTTGTATTGACTACCAGAAGTCATGCCTAAGTTTCAAGCCGCATATAGTACACGGCGGTGTACTGGTTTAAAACCATCACGAGCATCTGGTAAGGCTCTTGCAACGATAACACTCATTGCATATTCAAGGAAAGAGTTTTGTAATTCCTTGGCTATTTCTTTTTCATCAACTTTAGATTGTTCTAGTTGTTCACGAATATTATTTTCATTTGCCATAATCTAAACTCCTTTCCTTATGCATCAATGTTCTTAACGAACTTTGCATTATTCTTGATGAAGTCTTTTCTAGGAGCAACATCATCCCCCATTAAGAAGCTGAATTGTTTATCAGCTTCAATTGCATCAGTAATTGTAACTCTAACAATTGTTCGGTTAGTTGGATCCATTGTTGTTTCTCATAATTGTTCTGGATTCATTTCACCAAGACCTTTATATCGTTGGATAGTAAAGCGTTGATTACCGCCTTCTTGTTTAAAGTCTTCCAACTCTTGGTCTGAATAAGCATATTTAACTGTTTTACCAGCTTGATATTTAAATAAAGGTGGTCGAGCAAAGAACACATGTCCTTGTTCAATTAAAGGTTTCATATATCTAAAGAAGAATGTTAACATTAAGATACGAATGTGGGCACCATCGACATCGGCATCAGTCATGATGATGATCTTGTTGTAACGAATTTTTGTCATATCTATTTCTGGTAAAACACCAATACCAATGGCAGTAATCAAAGCTTGAATTTCCTGGTTATCGAAAATTTTATCAGTTTTAGCTTTTTCAACGTTGATGATTTTACCACGTAGTGGTAGAATTGCTTGGAACTCTCTATTTCTTCCTAATTTAGCTGATCCACCGGCTGAATCACCTTCGACGATATACAATTCACAAATTGATGAATCACGAGATGAACAGTCCGCAAGTTTTCCAGGCAAGCCCCCTGTTTCAAATGGAGACTTACGACGAGTTATTTCTCTTGCTTCTTGTGATTTCTTTCTTGCCTCTGCAGCCAACATGATCTTTTTAATAATCATCATTGCTTCATTAGGGTTTTCTTGTAAGTACTTTTCAAGAATTTGACTAGTTACACTATTAACTAATTGTCTTACTTCAGTATTACCAAGTTTACGTTTTGTTTGACCTTCATATTGAGGGTTTGGGTGTTTAATCGATAAAATAGCAACTAAACCTTCAGTTACGTCATCTTTGGTTAACTTATCATCTGTATCTTTCATTAATTTACGATCAATAGCGGCTTTATTAATGATTCTGGTTAGAGCTAATCTAAATCCTTCTTCATGTGTACCACCTTCGGTAGTGTTAATGTTATTACAGAATGAATATAGTGAGTTAGCATAACCTTTATTGTATTGGAATGCAACTTCGACATTAATGTCGTAGTAAGTTTCTTCTAACACATTAGGTACTTTTGTTTTTTGCCTTATTTCACCATAAATGATATCTGGTACTAATGGTTCTTTATCACGGTTTAATTCCGCAACGTATTCATTTAATCCACCTTCGTAGAATCATTCATACTTTTGATCTGTCTTTTCATTTTTATATATAAGTTTAACACCCTTATTCAAGAATGCAAGTTGCTTCATTCTTGAAATAATTCTTTCATCTTCATACGGAAGTTTTTCCATAATAGTGAAGTCGGGAACGAATTCGATAGTTGTACCATGTTGTTTAGTTTCTGATTTACCAATAACTTTTAATGGTTCAACAGCATGACCACCATCCCTAAATTCTACATAGTGAGTTGTGTAATCACGGTTAACTCATACTTTCATGTATTTACTTAAACCGTTAACACACGATGCACCAACACCGTGTAAACCACCAGAGATTTTATAAGATGTATTATCAAACTTACCACCAGCATGTAAAACAGTTAATACTGTTTCAACAGTTGATTTGTTTGTTTTTGGGTGAATATCTATTGGAATACCACGCCCATCATCATCTACGATAATAGCACCATCTTTAGTTTGGGTCACAATAACTCTGGTCGCATAGCCACCCATACATTCGTCAATTGAGTTATCAACAATTTCCCAAATAAGTTGGTGAAGACCATCAACACCGGTTGATCCGATATACATTCCAGGTCTTTTTCTAACTGCCTCTAGACCTTCCAATATTTTAATATTGGAAGAGTCATATTCGGCATTATTAACTTTTTGTTCTTCTGCCATATTT
>JAKSVR010000014.1 GCA_024427105.1 Mycoplasmoidaceae bacterium
GTTTTTAACATAGTCAGCGTGTCCTGGACAGTCAACGTGTGCATAGTGTCTCTTATCTGTTTGATATTCAACGTGTGAAGTATTAATAGTTATACCACGCGCTTTTTCTTCTGGCGCACTATCAATTTGTGCGTAGTCTTTCTTTTCTGCTAAACCCTTCTTTGCTAAGTAAGTACAAATAGCAGCAGTTAATGTTGTTTTACCGTGGTCGATGTGACCGATAGTACCAATATTAACGTGTGGTTTAGTACGATCGAATTTTCCGATTGCCATATTATTTTCTCCTTAAATTTTTTTAATATGTATATTTATTATATAGATAAATCACTTTTTTACATATAAAAATGATTAACTACCAAAAGGGTATACTGATACCTTTTTTGTCTTGCTATCAATTCCTAATTCATATTTCTTATTTTTCTTAATATTATTGCTAATAATTTCATTAGCTAAAACATTCTCAATGTTTCTTTGAATAAAACGCTTAATTGGTCTTGCTCCGAAAGCTGGTTCATATGCTTCATTAGCTATTCAATCAATAATTTTTTTATCAAAGCTGATATTATATTCTTGTTCTAATAAACGCTTTGAAACTTCTTTTAGTTGGGCTTGAACAATTTCTTTAATATTGTTTGGACTTAAAGAATTAAAGACTATTATTTCATCAATTCTATTAATAAATTCTGGACGTAAACGTAGTTTGATTTCATCAAGAACTTTCTTTTTATCACCATCTAAAACGTGCTGTCCACCAATGTTTGATGTCATGATAATAATTGTATTTTTAAAGTTTACATAACGGCCATGACTATCTTTTAATTGCCCATCATCTAATACCTGCAATAAAATATTTAACACGTCAACATGGGCTTTTTCAATTTCATCAAATAAAACAACTGAATATGGTTTTGTTCTAACTGCGTCAGTTAATAAACCACCTTGTTCATATCCAACATATCCTGCAGGTGCTCCAATTAACTTACTAACAGTGTGTTTTTCCATATATTCAGACATATCAAATCTAATCATTTGTTTTTCTGAATCAAACATATTTAGAGCTAATGCTTTAGCAAGTTGCGTTTTCCCAACACCTGTTGGTCCCAAAAATAAGAAAGAACCAATTGGACGATTTGGATCATTGATACCAGCTCGACCTCTTAGTACTGCATTAGCTACTAATTCAACTGCTTCATCTTGTCCTTTAACTGTCTTTTTAATATCAATAGCTAAATTATTCAATTTAGTTTGTTCAGATTGAAGCAATTTATTTAAAGGAATATTTGTTGTTTGAGAAATAACCTCAGCAACTTCATTAACAGTTACTGAATCAGAGAAATTGTGACCAGAAGCATTTCTTTCAAATGCATCTTCAAGTTCTTTTAACTGTTTAGTGTGAGAAGGAATTGATGAATAAAGCAATTTACTTGCTTTTTCAAATTCACCTTCTTGTTGTAAACGTTCTGCTTCAAGTTTTTCATTATCTAATTTTGTTTTTAAATCATTAATCTTTTTATGTTCATCTTTATTTTTATTTCATTCAGATAATTCTTTATCTTGGACTTTCTTTAGTTGTGATAATTGTTTTTCAATATCACTTAAACTCTTTTTAGATTTTTCATCTTCTTCTTTGCTTAATGCTGCTCTAGCAGTTTCAAGATAAATAATCTCACGATTTCTTTTGTCAAGTTCAGGTGGTAATGAATGGAATTGTGTCTTAACTTTAGCTGCAGCTTCATCAATTAAATCAATTGATTTATCTGGTAAATAACGATCAGAAATATAACGATCAGATAAATTAACTGCTGCAACTAGAGCAGAGTCATGAATCTTAACTTGATGGAATAATTCTCAACGTTCTTTTAAACCACGCATGATAGTTAGTGCTTCTTCTTTTGTTGGTTCAACAACTAAAACTTTTTGCATTCGACGTTCAAGCGCTGAATCTTTTTCAATGTATTGACGATATTCATTAATAGTTGTTGCACCAATAACTTTAATTTCGCCACGAGCCATCATCGGTTTTAAAATGTTAGCAGCATCCATAGTGCTACTACCTGAGTTTTTACCTGTGCCAACTAATTGATGGATTTCGTCAATAAAAAGAATAATGTTACCATCAGATTCTTTAACTTGCTTAATAACATTATTAAGACGTTGTTCAAATTGCCCTTGATAACTTGCTCCCGCAATTAAACTTGCTAGAGACAGTTCATAAACTTCTTTGCCAATTAAATTGTTAGGTACATCTTTATTAACTATTCGTTGAGCAAATCCTTCAACAATTGCTGTTTTTCCTACACCTGGTTCACCAATCAACACAGGATTATTTTTGGTTTTTCGTGAAATGATTTCAATTAATCTACGAATCTCTTTTTCGCGTCCAATAATTGGGTCAACCTTATTGTCCCTAACATCTTGAGTAATGTTCCTGCCAAATTGTTTTAAGGCATTTTCGTCATCTGGTTTTTGATAATTAAATTCCATAATTTATTACCTCACAAACCAATTATACAATATTTTTAGCACTCTTACTAATAAAGTGCTAATTTATCATTTAATAAAAAAATTAGGTTTTACCTAACTTTTTGTTTTTTACCATTCTTTTTGCTTAATTGGTATTTAGTCAATTCAGTGTAGTACATTGCACAATAGATGGCAGTTAATGGAAGAATTATTCATAGGGTAATAGAGAAACCTTTCACGTTGTATGTAAGATTGCCTCTAGTTGCCTTTCATAATTCAGTTTTTAGGTTGTCAAATACCCCACTTAATTGGTTATATTCATTATTAACAGTTAATGTTTGTCCTTTTCTAACAATGAATTCACTAGCTCCATCAATAAATGGACATATTGAATTATCTAAAACATAACCAATATCAAAAATCCAATTTTTACGAGAAAATCTTGAGTTATATGAGTTGTATTGTAAACCAAGTGAATAAATCAATTTAACGCCTTTATAAGATAATGCTAAATTATTAATATGGTCATGTCCAAATACCATTGTTGGATTTTTATCCAAATGATTTTCTAGAACATCAAATACACCACTGTTTGTACCATCATAGCAAATTGATTCATCTTTAATTCCCCATAGATATTTAGAATCTGGATTCTTACCAATTGTGTCTCAACAATCTTGCATTTCTATGAAAGGTTTATGTGTAAAG
Organism: Mycoplasmoidaceae bacterium; assembly: GCA_024427105.1. The sequence goes on from JAKSVR010000014.1 coordinate 3,172, forward strand.
CCAATAATTTCATTACCAGCATTTGTTAACTGATTTTCAAGTCATTCGCACACATATTCATTTTTATGATCAATAGTCATACAATCAAAAAAGAATATTGATTGCAACACAGCATGTTCTTTTCCAATAACATCAATTCGGTTAGTGCCATAACCAAAATGTGATGGATCAGTATCTTGATAACTTCTTGCTAAACAATGGGCAGCAGGTTTGTGATCTTGGTTTCGTTCAATACCAGATAATACATTAAATGCTTTTTCTCTTGAAGGCCAATATTCCGAACTACTACGGTCTTTTTCTCAACCTTCACCATCATGGTTTCCTAATACAAATGTTCAATATTGGTTTCTTTCTTCAAAAAAGTCTATCATTTCATACGGAAGTTTTGTTGCAGTACTACGAGAAATAGTATCTCCACATAAAACTATTAAATCAGGATGTTCAGTTTGAATATATTGATCTAAAACTTTAAGACAGAAGTCATTTGCTGTCTCACTAAAATGTAAATCTGTAACCGTTAAAATTTTAAAATCATCTAAAAAGTCTCCATTTTTTTCTTTCCATATTTTCATTGGTTCAGTTGATGTTTTTTCAGTGAAATGAACATTACCTTTGGTAGTGGTAGAGTTTTCAGAAATTCCACCATAGGTTATTTTAGGGTCATGCCCTGAAGCTTTTGTTCCGATTCAACAACCAAACAAAAATAACAGCAAAGTGCTAATGATTGTAGTAATAATGAATAACGGTGTTTTAAATTCAAATAATTTATCTTTCTTAATTGTCATAGATAAAAATTATATAGGATATATAAAAGGATAAAAAAGCAAAATAAAAAGACTAGTATAACTAGTCTTGATTTAATGGCGCGCCAGAGAGGATTCGAACCTCCGACCACGCGCTTAGAAGGCGCGTACTCTATCCAACTGAGCTACTGGCACATCGTTTATGTATTATATACAATATATATTTTACACTATTATCTTATTTCATAATTATTCGTTTTATACTTTATAATCTAATAACTCAAATTAAAGGACCTAACGATGAAAGTTTTATCTGTTAAGAATAATAAATTAAATACCACATTTACTGTGGAATTAGATGCTAAACCATGAAAAGATAGCTTTAATAAAGCTAAAAGAGATTTAGCTAAAAATATCCAAATCCAAGGTTTTAGAAAAGGCCATGTGCCACAATCTGAAATTGACAAGCGTGTATCAGTTGCTGATATTACAATGCGTGCGTTGGATAAACAACAATCAAAAATTGTTCAAGATGTCATTGCTACAAGTGAATTTAAGAAATCACCTTGTCTTGATGCCGTTAATCGTTTAGAAGTTGAAAAAATTGAACCAACTCCTGTTTTAAGAGTTACTTTTGATAATGTCCCAGAAGCATCTGGTTTTACATCAAAAGATGTAAAAGAATTAGTTTTACCGCCATTTAAAGCACCAGAAGTATCTGATGCAATGGTTAACAATCAAATTAAAATGATGATTAAACCTGATGCAATGGTCGCTGAAAAGAAAGATGCTGTTGTTGCTAAAGGTGACATTGCTGTTATTGACTTTACTGGTTATATTGATGACAAACCATTCAAAGGTGGACAAGGTTCTAACTTTGAATTAGAAATTGGTTCTAAATCATTCATTGATAATTTTGAAGACCAACTAATTGGTTGCAAAAAAGGTGACAAGAAAGATGTTAATGTAACTTTCCCTAAAGACTATGGTTCAAAAGATCTTGCTGGTAAACCTGCAAAATTTGTAGTAGAAATAAAAGATGTTAAAACAATTGAATATCCTGAAATTACTAAAGATTATTGCAAAAAGTTTATGATGGATTGTAGCAATAAAAAAGAACTACATGATCACATTAAAGATTTATTTATTCAAGAAGCAAAAGCTCGTTATCAAGAAACAGCTGTAAGAATTATTAATGATACTATTAGTAAAAAAGCCGTATTAAACTATTATCCTAATAGTTTATTAAATGTTCATAAGAATCAAATTATGCGTCAATATGAACAAGAAGCTAACCGTGCTGGTTTTAAGACTCTTGATCAATATAAGAAAGCATTACATTTAAATCAAGATCAATTTGAAGCATCATTAAATAGTGCTGCAAGAACTACATTAACTGTAACATTAGTTTATGAACAATTAATTGATGAATATAAACTTAAAGCTACTGATGCAGAACTAAAAGATTATGTTAATAAACTAACAAGATATCTAGGTGATGCAAAGCGTGCTCAAGAAGCTTTTGAAAAGAACAAGGATTATGCAGAAAGCACAATTGTTCGTGATAAGTTAATTAAAAAGTTCATTGATGAAGCTAAAAAAGAAGAAGAAAAGAAAACATCTAAATAGATGTTTTTTTTATTTTTTCCGAAAATTTAATATTTTTGGGTAAATATGTATATAGATAGGGCCATACCTATTTATACTAAAAGTTAAAATAAATTAGCACTCTTTCCAATAATGTGCTAAAATAGTATTAGGAGGGTTATTTATGAAAAATCAAAATAACAAAAATCTATTAATTACTAGAGGAGTGATTTGTTTCCCAAATATTGAGAAAGATATTGAAATTGCCCGAGAGACATCAATTAATTCTATTAATGATGCTTATGACCATGGTAATAAGGAAATCATTATTACTGCTCAGATTAACCCTAAATTAGATAATGTCAAGAAAATTGATGAAATCTATAATATTGGTGTATTGGCTAAAATTACAAAATTAGCTAAGACAGAAGGGGAAATGACAATTACCATTGTCCCTAAGTCTAGAGTCTTAATCAATAGTATTGCTATTGATAATACCAAGAAAATCACTAAATGTGAATTTACTGAGATTAATGATCAACAACTATACAAAATTGATGAGTCTAAAGAATTTGAAACATTATTAGAGTTATTAAATCGTTATGATCAAAAAATTACTGCTCGTATTCGAGATGTAATTATTGAAAATGAAAAGAAAGGTAAAACCAATGATTTCATTGATTTAGTTTATGAAATAGCTAATGCTTTACCAGTACATTTTGATCAAAAGCAACAAATCTTAGCTCTAAATACATTAGCGCTAAAGATTGATGCACTAACCGGAATGCTATCTAATCCTAATGACTTATCAATTGTTGAAAAAGATATTAATAAGAAATTAAACGAAAGTTTAAATAAACAACAACGTGAATTCTATTTACGTGAAAAGATGAGAACTATTAAGGAAGAATTAGGTGAAATTTCTTCACGAGAAAATGATTCAGCTGATTTTCGTAAACGTTTAAGAGAAAATCCTTATCCTAGACATATTAAAGAAAAACTTGAATCAGAAATTAATCATCTTGAATCTTCTAACCCGCAAGAATCATCAATGATTCGAACATACATTGAATGATTGCTAAACATTCCATGATGACAAGAAAGTAAAGATAATGATAACTTTAACGAAGTTAAAGCTACCTTAGATTCTAGTCACTATGGACTAGAAAAAGTTAAAGAAAGAATTATTGAATACTTAGCAGTCCGTGCTAAGAGTAGAAACACTAAAGCACCAATTATTTGTTTGGTTGGTCCACCAGGTGTTGGTAAATCCTCTTTAGCTAAATCAATTGCAGATGCTTTACATAAACCATTTGTAAAAATGGCTCTTGGTGGTGTTAAAGACGAATCAGAAATTCGTGGACACCGAAGAACTTATTTAGGTTCAATGCCAGGTAGAATTATTAAGGCAATGAAAAAAGCCGGAGTAATTAACCCACTATTCTTATTAGATGAAATTGATAAAATGTCTTCTGATCAAAGAGGTGATCCTGCTTCAGCAATGCTAGAAGTATTAGATCCAGAACAAAACTCACGTTTTAGTGATAACTATATTGAAGAAGACTATGACTTATCAAAAGTTATGTTTGTTGCAACAGCTAACTACGCTGAACAAATACCAGCAGCATTATATGACCGTCTAGAAATTATTGAACTAACTTCATATACTGAACTAGAAAAATTAGCTATCGCTAAAAAATACTTAATTCCAAAAGTATTAAACGATTCTGGATTAACTAATGTTGACTTGACTTTTGATGATAGTGCATTAATGTTTATTATTCGTCACTATACACAAGAAGCAGGTGTGCGAGAACTAGAAAGAATGATTCGTAAGATTGCTAGAAAGGTAGTTGTTGAACAGCTTTCAACTAAAAAGAAATCTAGCAAGAACATTGATAAAGCTGCTGCTAAGTTCTACCTAGATAAAGAAATCTTTGAATATAACATCAAAGAAAAGGTTAATATCCCAGGTGTTGTTAATGGTATGGCATACACTTCAGCTGGTGGTGACTTACTACAAATTGAAGTAACTCACTTCAAAGGCAAAGGTGGAGTCAAAATTACTGGTAACCTTAAAGAAACAATGAAAGAATCAGCAGAAGTTGCTTTAGCCTATGTTAAAGCTAATGCCAAGAAGTTTGGGATTAAAGATGTAAATTTTGATAAAACCGACATTCATATCCATGTTCCAACTGGTGGAGTACCAAAAGATGGACCTTCAGCAGGTGTAACATTAACAACAGCCATCATTTCTGCTTTAACTAACCGATCAGTTAAATCAACATTATCAATGACTGGGGAAATAACTTTACGTGGTAAAGTTCTAATCATTGGTGGAGTTAAAGAAAAAACAATTTCCGCTCATCGTGGTGGCGTTAATACTATTATTATTCCATTGCGTGATGAACGTTTCTTAAAGGATGTTCCTCCTGAAGTTAAAGATAACATCACCGTTTATCTGGTTGAAAACTATGATGAAATCTATAACATTGTCTTTAAAAATAAACCACTTAAAGAAACTAAAGTTATTAAAGGCAAAAATGTAAAATAAAAAAAGAGGCAATGCCTCTTTTTTTGTTTGCTTAATTATGGTAAAACAAAACTGTAAATGCAAGTTTGTGTACAAACTAAATATTTTTCAGAACCAACAGTATAAACAAATTTAAGTGTAGTTTCAATATTATCAATAGTTGTTCCTGGTGCAATTCCACTTACATCAATAGTAAATGTTAAATTAACAGTTGATTGTGAAGGTGCAGTTGTATCTAATCATGCTGAAACAGTAGCAACATCAGGTTTTCCAGGAACATATATTGAACATTCAGAAATAGAAAGATGTGAATCTGGTGTTCCTTCTAATGCATATGCGCTAGTGTCATATTGTCATGGATTATCAGTAGGACCAAGAGTCACTTGTCCAGTTAAAGGTCCGCTACCTGTTCAATCAGTAACTTGAAGAATTTGTTCACCTTGAGTTTTTGGTTCAATTTCACCTAGACCAGTGCAAGTTAAAGGTGTACTTTGAAGAGTATCTTTAACAAGTGTAGTTGTTTTACCGGCGCTATCTTTTGCTATAAAGATAAAGCCACCTCTTATGATATGATTAGAAGTTACATTACCATGTAATCTAAATGAAACATCAAATACACCAGGAGGTACTGGTTCGGGTTCTGTAGGTACACTTCAAGCTAAGTTAGTAATATAAGATCCATCTTCTGTATGAAGGTTTGAATACATTACTAAGTTAGTTGCATTAGTAAGATCAATTCCTTCTGAATTAAAGTTTGTTAGAGATACATCTCAACATCCATCAGTATGATTAAATGTAGCAGTTTTGATAACATCTGTATCGTCAATTGATGGTGCAACAATAACTTCTTGAGATTGTATTTTGTAAGGTTCTGTGTCAGTTGCAATAACAGCTAATGAGCCACCATCTAGTATTTTGAAGGTTCCAGCTTTACAATGGATAAAAGCACCATCCTCTATAGGAGTAGAACCACCTTCTAAAGTAAATGTAATGTCAAATGTTCCGGTATATTTATCAATTTTATAATATGTAAATGCTGCATTAACAGTACCATCATATATATCTGTTTCTTCTTCTCCCTCACCAACATATCAAACGATGTCAGGATCTAATAAAAGAGTAGTTGATGTTGGATCTTCAAATCCAGAATAGCCATAATTAGTAATTGTTGCATTACCAGATTTTAATGTTGCAACACGAGGATTAATTACATGATCGAAAACAACGTTCTTTGTTGGAATTGGATTTTCTGGAACAGTAAATTCATAACCTGTTGATTGGAAACGTGAATATTCAACAGTTGAACCATTATTTGCTATTAAAGTAAATGAACCAGCAATATCTTTACCTTTTTCAAATACAAAACTAGCTGTTGAAATTGTAATTTTTACGTCAAATGTACCACTATGATGTGCAACATCATCATGTCTATTTTCAATGCTTACTTGAACACTACCAGTTATATCAGTAGGAGTAGCACTAGTAGTATCATATAATCAAGTATCTTTGCCTTCAGTCTCTGCTGAAATAATTGCTTCCAATGTATCAGCACTGTCCATTCCTGTATAGCTAAATCCTGTAATTGTAGTAACTAAATTATTTTGTTCATCATATGTGTAAACTAAATCTGCAGTTTTACTTGATGTATCATTAATCTTAGCAGGATTTCTTAATGTAATACCAACACTGTCTACTGTGATTGGTTCATTTATACCATCAATCTTAAATTGTAATGAACCTGAAAGTTTTGAACCAAGTGGTCACTCTGCAGTATTAATAGTTAATGTTAAATTAAAATTATTTGGGTCATCAGTTCTTCATTCAATATCTTTTGATTTTGCACTTACTACACCTTCTAATTCACCACCACCACTAACAACAATTGACTTCTTTTGTGCATCTGTTAAATTAGTTGTAGCAAAATTGTCGATTGTATATGTAGTAGTTGTAGATGAATGTGATTCAGGAGTAACTTCTAAATCAGCTAATGAATCAGAAGTGATAGTTGGAGCAGCAGTTTCACTTACAGCCATATCGATACTATCGATAGTAACTGATTTAGATTGACCTGCAACATTGTAGTTAATTATGATTAATCCAGTTAAACTATTAGTTGTTGATGAGTGGTTTGTAACTCTTAAACCTTTTATATTGGCAGAAACTTTAATAGTGTTAAAATCGTCATCAAAAGATCAAGCAAAATCAACTGATTGATATTGAACACCATGCTTATCCAATGATGATGAAGCATCAATATTAATACTTTGTTTTTCTGCTTCAGTTAAGTTAACTAAACTTATATTAGTAAATTCAACAACACGGTCTTCACCAACATCACCATATGGTATATCCTCAATAGCTTGAGTTACACCTTGAACATTATCAATATCAATTTCTGGTTGTTCACTAATTGTTAATTTAACTTTATTTGTAGCTTCAAATACATCACCTGTTTGTGTGTCTTCGTAATGTCCTTTAAGGTCGATAGTGTAAGTTCCTTCTGCATTAGCAGGAGCGTTTCATTTTAGTTTATTATTACTATCAAGTTCAATTCATGTAACTGATGGAGAAATTTTGTCAATTGAAATAGTTGCGGCAGAAATTGCACCAGAACCATGTAATAATTGTCATGAATTAGTATCAGTGCCACTAAGTGATGCTCTACCAGTTAAAGCAGTTGAACCACCAACTAGTTTAACATCAAATGGTGTAAATACTGGTTGAAGTTTCATATTAGCACTAACATATTCTTCTGGATCTAATATTCCACTATTAGTTGCAACATCAGTTCATCCATCAAAGCTTCATAATTCAGGTTTATTAATTTTTACTGCACGTGGTAATTCACCAACTCTTGTTCCTTCACGAACCTTAAGAGTTTCACCTTCGTGTCCAGGAATTTTTGCACCTACAGATTCAAGTACTAAATCAATAGAGATGGTTGAATAATTCTTATTTGTGGTTGCAAAGTGAATAGCTAAACCACTAGCTGCAGCAGTTGTTGCTAAACCAGCTGCTAATACTGGAATTCAAACACGATTCTTTGATTCAGCTAATACGTGGAAACTATAACGTGAACCATATTGTTGGTTGAATATCGTTTGGATACCTTCAAGGTATCATTTTTTAACTTTGTGTTTTTGAGTTAAGGTAGGAACAGTAACAAATAGTTCATCACTGCTACTAGATTTATATTTAATACCATCAACAGCTCTGTCGTACATGTATCGGTTAGGTACTTCACGACCATAAGCGTTAATAGCTGAGCTTAATTGTCGACGAATTTGCTCAATTTGTTCCGGAGTTATATTCGGAGCAATTTTTTTAACTTTTCGTTCCATTGTTTTCCTTTCAATGTGGCATTTTATTTTATTATGCCTACAATAACATTATACAAATATATTAATATATTTGTAAAAACAAAAAAAATAACCTTTTTTTCGGTTATTTTTTATTTTTTGTGAGATAAGGCCTTAACATCACCAGCAATCATTAGCTCTTCGTTAGTTCTAACTCTGAATAATCTAACTTGTGATTGGGCACCTGTAACCTCAAGATAATCTGAGTATTTTCCTTGGTTTTTCACTGAATCATATTTAAGATTAATCAGTTTAATTCGATCACAAACACCTTCTAATAATTGAGCGTCATTTTCTCCACAACCAGCAGTGAAGACAATAGCGTCAACTTGACCTAATTCATTAGCGTATTGCACAACATAATTTGCAATACGTTGTAATTGAATTTCTCTCGCTAATTTTGCATTAGCATCACCAGCATTTGCTTTAGCAATTACATCACGAGAATCGCTGCTTCCAGCAACTCCTAAAAATCCAGCTTTCTTATTTAATTCAGCATTAACTTGATCACCAGTTAATCCTTGAGTTAATAGGTAAGTACATACGGATGCATCAATATCTCCGCATCTTGTACCCATAATTAAGCCTTGCAATGGACTTAAACCCATAGTTGTATCATATGATTTACCATCTTTAATCGCACATATTGATGCACCATTGCCAATATGGCAAACAATCAGATTAGGATTTTTCTTACCAAGTACTTCTTCCATTTTCTTAACAATGTAACGATAACTTGTACCATGGAAACCATATTTCTTAATTTCATACTTTTCAGTAGTTGTTCGATCCAAGCAGTAATCAGAGTTTACTGCTGGGATTGTTGAGTGATATGATGTATCAAATACACCAACATTGTATGCATTTGGGACTAACTTTTTAAATACTTTAATAACTGTTGTTTCGCAAGGATTGTGTAATGGAGCAATCTTTCCATATTCAATAGCTTTATTTAAAATCTTTTCATCATCAACAATTGTTGATTCTTTAAAGAATTTACCACCCATTGCGATACGGTGACCAATTCCAACAATATCATTTAGGTCTTCAATAATCTTTAATTCTTTTAGAGCATCTAAAGCAATTTGTACTGCAGCTGTATGGTCTGGCATTGAAGCATCTTTTTCAATGACTTTACCATCTGCAGTTTTAACTTTGATGTGTCCATCAACAAAGATTCTTTCACACAAACCATTACCTAATTCATTTAAATCATCGTAGTTATAAACTCTAAATTTAATAGAGCTAGAACCAGCATTAATAACGAGAATTTTCTTGTTCATAATTATCCTTTTAATGAATTAATTATAAACATTAATAATAAATTATATTTACTAACTATAAAAGTTTTCAAACCATCAAGAAATAAGTGATAAAGATGTAAATTATTTAAACAAATTGAAAGAATAAAAAAGCAAAAAAACACAATTATTTTTTCGTCTTTTAACCACATTTCATCAATACTTACAACGATTCAAGAAAAAATATTTTCTAAATTTTTTTATTTTTTAGGAAATCTGTATGTAGGAGGTGATGAATATAGTTAAATTAACACAAACACAAAAAATGCAAACTGCTGGTGGATCGTTTTATGCGATTGCATTAGGAATTGGTATTTTAGTTTCAACTCTATCAAGCCTAGTCATGAACGCAATTAGCTTGACACGACCAATGCAAGCACAAGCAACCAATTATGGTTTCCGTAGAACGACAATTATGCGTCTTTCTCCGGTTCCTAGCCGTAGTTCAATTTCGATTATTGGCTAATTAAATTCTGTTTTATAAAATTCTTGATATAAGTAAAAGTATAAATACTTTTACTTTTTTATTACTTTACCGGTATAATATATAAACAAGGACTGATTATCCATGGCTAAAAAGAAAACTAAAACAAAAAAGGTAGCTAAAAAGGCTACTAAAAAAGTTGCAACGAAGAAAAAAACTGTTGCAAAGAAAAAAGCTAAAAAGCAAGCTAAACAAGTTAAAGTAATTCAACCAGTTAAGCAAACTAAAGCAAATGGTCCAAAAATTCAAATTCTTGAATCTTATTCTAAACATAAGATGATTTCTGATTTTGAGTTTAAAGATATTGAAAAGAAAATCATTCAAACTGTTAAACTTAAAAAACGAAGTCGAAATATGGTTGTACTAAATAAGATTTTCTCTGAATTTGGTAGTTATGCTTTAAGCAAGGAATATGTCCAAAGATTGTTTAACGATATTGTTAAACAAGGTATTACCATCAAGGGTTTTGAAGGTAAAAAATATTTTTCTATAGCTGATGCTGAAAAAATCTTATCAACACAAAAATCACAAAAAGTTAGCAAGATCAATACTCATGGTCCAAAAGGCAATGACTATGATGGTGTTAAATCATTTTTAACTGTTCTTGGACAATCAAAAATGCTTTCTGCTGAACAAGAAGTAGAAATAGCTAAACTATTAAATTCAAAAAATGAAATTGAAAGAAAATATGCTGTTGACCAACTAGTAACAAGCAACTTACGTCTTGTTACATCAATTGCAAAGAAATTCTTAAATCGTGGTATTGAATTTGAAGATTTAATTCAAGAAGGAACAATGGGTTTAATGAAAGCCATTACAAAGTTTAATTACAAACTTGGTCATAAGTTCTCTACTTATGCAACCTGATGAATTCGTCAAGCCATCACAAGAGCAATCTCTGATCAATCGAAGATTATCAGAATTCCTGCTCACATGATTGAAACAATTCATCGTGTAACTAATGCTGAAAAAGAATTAACTCAACGTTTAGGACGTGCTCCAACCATTGAAGAAATTACTGATGAACTTGGTGGGCAAGCTGCTGGATTTACAACTCGAAAAGTTGCTAACATTAAACGCATTCACATCGACCCAGTATCTTTAGATAAAACTGTTGGTTCAGATGAAGATAGCCAAATTTCTGACTTTGTTAAAGAAGATGTTTTAACAAGTCCGGTGCAATACACTAAGGAATCTTTATTAAAAGAAGATATCAACCAACTATTTAAAGTTACTTTAACTCCTGAAGAAGAAAAAATTATGCGAATGCGTTATGGTCTAGAACCATACACGTATGTTCATAGTTTAGATGAAGCTTCAGAAAAATTAAAAATTCCTCGTGAACAAGTGCGCCAAATTGAAGCTAAAGCAACAAGAAAATTAAAACACCCATCAAAATCCAAGAAATTAAGAAGTTATATATTAGATGAACAGAATTAAACAAATTAGCAACTTAATCGATAAAAGCCAATGCGTCTATGATGTTGGTTCAGACCATGCGTTATTGGCAATTAATTTGTTAAAAGAAAAGAAAACAAAACAAGTTGTTAATATTGAAAAGAATTGACAACCACACAATATTGGTAAAGCTAATCTTGCTAAAAATCACCTAACAACTAAAACAATCAATGTTTTAAATGATGGTTTAAAAGATATTACTAAAAAAATATTTATCCAACCGGATTATGTTGTTATTGCTGGGATGGGGGCAAAAAGCATAATTGAAATTTTACAAACTAAAGATCCTAAAATAACCAAGAATGCTAAATATTTGCTAGAAGCAAATTGCGATGTTGAAGAACTAAGAAAATATCTTGCAAAAAACAAATGAGATATTGTTTTTGAAGATATTTGTATTGACCGAGATAAATACTATCAAATTATTTGTGCTAAAGCTGGTAGTGCAATTCGCAAACTAACAACCTTTGATGCACACTTTGGTTTAGCAAGTAAGCAACTTGACAAAAAAACTTGATTAAGCTATTTAAAATCCTGCATTAAGAAAATTGAATCCAAAAAATTAAACAAAGTATCAGATAAATTTGCAACTTTATATAAATTGCTAAAACAAAAGGTTAAAAAATAATGAAGATTAATGAAATTACCAATTTTTTGCTTAAGCAATATCCTCTAAATCTTCAAGAAGAATGAGATGAATCAGGATATCTTAACAAAGGCAATTTAAAACAAGAAGTTAAGAAAATTTTTGTTTGTCTTGACTTAAGCCATAAAGTTGTTGATGAAGCAATTAAGCAAAATGTTAATTTAATTGTTTCTCATCATCCAATTTTCACTAAGAAACAAGAAGACATCTTATGATTAAATAAAAAATTAATCTTGAAGATTAAGAAAGCTGGAATTACTGTTTTATCATTGCACACTTGTTTTGATAATTCAGACTATGGGATGAATTTCTTGGTTGCAGAAAAACTTCATCTTAACAAAATTGGATGATATAAAAGATCACAATTTGTAACAGGCTACTTCCCAAAACAATTAACGGTTAAACAAATTGCAAGTTTATTCCGCAAAACATTTCATGTTTCATTATTAACAACCAATGCAAATGCAAATGAAAAATTTAATAAGCTAGCAATTTGCGCTGGTTCGGGTTTATCAGTATTTACAACTAAATTTGATGAACTTGCAAATCAAGATATCTTGCTTGTAACTGGTGATATTAAGCACCATGGTTGACAAGACCTAACGGCTTATCAACTAAAAGCTTTAGATGTTGGACATGATTTAGAAAATTGTTTCTGTGATTACATAGCTAATTTCATTAAAGATAAATTTAAAGAAATCACCATTGTTTCTATCACAACAAGTAAAAAAGAAAAATCGATCTAATTAGACCGATTTTTTCATTGTAAAGATAACATCTTTAATTTCTGGATAAGTTTTCTTCATTGACTCTCTTATTCCGTAAGTATAAGTTGCGTCAAAGCTCATGCATCCAATACAGTGCCCAGAAATTTCTAAAGTTAAGATTCCATTTTCAAAACTAACAAAGTTTACATCACCACCATCGGCATTGACAAAAACTTTAATTGTTTCTAAATCTTTTCGGATTTTTTGGATTAGCTCTTGGGTATCTTGCATAAACGTTTTCAAATCGTTATAATATTATATATCTAATGTAAAAAAGAGTAAATTATTATGTATAACCATAACTTAATTGAAAAGACAATTAGACAGTTTTGGCAAGAAAATGATGTATATCATTTTGACCCATTATTAAAAAAACCAAAATGTTATATTTTGGATATGTTTCCTTATCCTTCTGGGCAAGGATTACATGTAGGTCATCCCAAAGGTTATACTGCTACTGATATCTTTGCAAGATATAAACGCTTTAATGGTTTTAATGTGTTGCACCCAATTGGTTGGGATGCATTTGGTCTACCAGCTGAACAATATGCCATTCAAACTGGTAATCATCCAGCTGAATTTACTAATAAGAATATTGCTAATTTCCGTAACCAACTACAATCCTTAGGATTTAGTTTTGATTACAAAAAAGAAGTAAATACCACTGATCCACAATACTATAAATGAACACAATGAATCTTTACTAAACTATTTGAAAAGGGTTTAGCAGAAATTAAAGATGTTGATGTTAACTGGTGTGAAGAATTAGGAACGGTTTTATCCAATGAAGAAGTTTTAGTTGTTGACAACAAGATGGTTTCCGAACGTGGAAACTTTCCAGTTGTTAAGAAGCCAATGCGACAATGAGTTTTGAAGATTACAAAGTATGCTGATAAACTTCTTGAAGGATTAGACAATCTTGATTGACCAGAAAACCTAAAGACTATTCAAAGAACATGAATTGGTCGTTCAGTTGGTACAAACATTAAGTTTAAATCTAAACGTTATACACTTAAAGTATTTACTACACGTCCTGACACCATCTATGGTGTAACTTTTATTGCTATTGCACCAGAAAACCAATTAGTAGATAAATTAACTACTAGAGGTAACATGGCTGCTGTTGACTTGTATGTCAAAGAAGCTAAAGCTAAAACATTATTACAACGACAAGAAGGAAAAGAAAAGACTGGTGTCTTTACTGGTAGCTATGCAACCAATCCAATCAACAACAAATTGGTTCCAATCTTTGTTGCTGATTATGTTTTAAATGATTATGCCAATGGTATTGTCATGGGTGTTGCTAGTGCAGACAAACGTGATTATGATTTTGCTAAAGTTCATAATCTTGAAATCCTTCCAGTGATTGAAGGAAATGAACCTTGCATCACTAGTGATGGCAAACATATTAATTCTGGAATACTTGACGGTTTAGATATTAAACAAGCAACTGAAAAAATTAATCAATATATCGTTGCTAATAAATTAGGTTCAACAACTGTTAACTATAAACTAAAAGATTGGATTTTCTCACGTCAACGTTATTGAGGAGAACCATTCCCAATTGTCTTTGATAAAGACAATAAACCTCATTTAATAAGTAATTTGCCGGTCAAATTACCTGATTGTCAAAACTTTAAACCATCAAAAGATGGTCATAGCCCACTTGCTAACTTAACAGATTGATTAAATGTTGATGGCATGACACGTGACACAAACACCATGCCACAATGAGCTGGTAGTTGTTGATATTATTTAGCTTATTTAATGAAACAAGATAATGGTAGTTATCTTGATTTAAACTCAGCAGATACCAAAAAACTATTTAGAAAATGATTACCAGTTGACTTATATGTTGGTGGTCAAGAGCATGCTGTATTGCACTTATTATATGCACGATTCTGACATCGTTTCTTATACGACATCAAAGTTGTTCCAACTAAAGAACCATTCCAAAAAGTTATTAACCAAGGAATGATCTTAGGACCAAATGGTGAAAAGATGTCTAAGTCTCGTGGTAATGTCATTAATCCTAATGATATTGTCAAAGATCTTGGTGCTGATACCTTAAGATTATATGAAGCATTCATGGGGCCATTGACTGCAACGATGCCATGATCTGATGAAGGATTAATGGGTTGCCGTAAATGATTAGACCGTGTTTATAATTTATTGACAAGTAATAAATCAATGTCTGGTGACATTGATAATGAATTAAATGTTGCTTACCATACATTTATTAAGGAAGCGACTCAAGCAATTGAGGAACACAAGTACAATATCGCTATTTCAAAAATGATGGTTTATATTAATGCTTGCTATAAAGCAAATGTATTAAACAAAAACCATTTAATTGGTTTCCTAACTGTATTAAGTTGTTTTGCACCTTTTGTCGCTGAATACTTATATCAACAATTAACCGGCAAAAAAACTTCAATCGTTAAAGATAAAAAGTGACCTAAATATGATCCACAATATTTAATTCGTAAAACATATGTTTTACCAATTCAAATTAATGGTAAGCTTCGCGATACATTGCAAGTTGACATAGATGCAACACAAGATGAAGTTGTTGCTTTAGCTTTACAATCAGAGAAGATTAAGAACCAAATTGGTTCTAATCCAATTAAGAAAACAATCTTTGTTAAAGGAAAAATTTTAAGTTTTATTATTTAACATGAAGTTTACCTCATTATCATTAAAGCTTTGGCTTTATACAGCTTTAACTAATAATCATTTTGTTGAATTAACAACTATTCAAGAAAAGACTTTTAAGTATGTTAATCAAGGTAGAAATATCACTATTTCTGCTCCAACTGGTTCTGGTAAAACTTTATGTTATTTATTACCAATCCTAAACAATTTGGATGAACAAAATAAAAATTTACAATATGTAATTGTTGCCCCAACTAAAGAGTTAGTTTGACAAATTTATAACAACTGTTTAGCTCTTACAAAATACAACAAAACAATCAAGATTGTTTTATTAGATAAGAATGAAAAAGTAAATAATCTTGTTAATAACCCAAGTCAAATAGTAATTGGAACAGTTGAAAAAATTAGACAAGCAATTTCTGCCGGAGTAAATTTTAAACATTTAAAACTTATCGTTTTAGATGAAGCTGATATGTTAATTGATTATGGTTTTGTTAATTCAATTAACGAAATGTTTAACAAGCTTGATTTATTTAATAATAAAGTGCAAAAAGTATTCTGTTCAGCATCAATTCACAATAATATTGCTAATACTTTTAATCGTGTTGTGCACAATATTGTTAATGTGCAATTAGAAAAAAATATTTTTAGTAATAGCAATATTAAACATGCAATTGTTTATCAAAAAGATAATGCTAACTCATTGCAAACATTACAACAATTGTTAAAAACAATTAATCCATATTTATGTATCATTTTTGCTAATACTAAAGAAGGTGTTGAAACGATCTATTCCTTATTATTAAAGGAACATGATGATGTCGGAATGTTACATAAAGACATGGAAACTCGTGAACGAAAACAAGTCTTTAGTAAACTGAACAATAATGAATTTAAATATCTAGTTGCTACTGACCTAGCATCTAGAGGATTAGACATCGATGGAGTAAGTGACGTTATCTCTTTTGGTTTACCAAAAGAAGACATCTGATATTTGCATAGAGCTGGGCGAACTGGTCGTGGTAAATATACTGGTAACAGTTATGTAATTTATGATCATAGATATGATAGACAATTAGCACGACTAGATAAAAAAGTACATTGAAAATATTATTTGTTAACAAATAACCAACTTGTGGAAAAGAAAATGCATATCCACCAGCCAAAGAATATTGTGGATATTGAAATGCAAAAAGAAATTTCAAAACTCTATAATAAAAGAAATCAACGTGTAAAACCTGGTTATAAAAAGAAAATTAAAGATAAAATCTTTAAGATGCAACAAAAAGCTAAACGAAAATATCTTGAAGAAAAGTTCAATAGAATTAGGAAAGAAAACTATAAGAAAAGAGGGAATTAATATGGTATTTAATCGAAGAATTGATAGGAAAGCATTAGCTATTAAAGCTAAAACTGGACCAAAAGACAGTGTTGAAATAAAAGAAGACTGTGTTGTCTTTACTTTTGCTAAACAGCCAACACATATGCGAATATTTACACGAAGGCTATCTGATGTTCTTTTAAAGAACAAAGATCGTAATATTGTATTCCATATTGGCACTTTTTTAGACAATTATAAAGTTGATTGTCAATTTTCATTAGCAACAACCATCTTAACAAAGTTAGATGCATTTTGTGGAAAACTATTTACATTAAAATCTAAACCAAAAAAGAATAATGTAAACGTAGTTTATGATAAAAAATACAAAGACATAATTTACTCTGCTTATTTAACATCTTTTGGTTTTACATTAGCTAGACATTACCAAGTATTACCTGGAAACTATCTTGGTATTGCTGATTTTGTTCGTGAAATCAAGAAACTTGTTCCAACTGCCGCAAATCCTGCTTTAAAAGTTAATATTTTAACTTTAAATGATTTAAAAGATGAAAATATGGGTTTAATTCAAGCAGTAAATAAAGGTAGTGATGAACCAGCTGCAATGGTGGTTTTAGAATACCTAAACAATCCAGAAAGCAAAGATATCTTTGGATATGTTGGTAAAGGAATAATGTTTGATGCTGGTGGTTATGAAATAAAACCTAACCGTTATATGGAACATATGAACCAAGATATGGCTGGTGCTGCTTCAGTCTTTGGAACATTATTTTCTTTAGCTTACACTAAAGCAAAAGTTAATGTTGTAGGTTTTTTACCATTAGCTAAAAATATGATTTCTAATACTTCAATGGTAGTTGGTGATGTATATACATCAACTACAGGTCGAACTGTTGAAATCTTATCCCCAGATTCAGAAGGTCGTTTAATTCTTGCTGATGCAATTGGGTATGCTAATAAGCATTACAAACTAACAAAAATTTTTACAATTGCTACATTAACTGGTTTATCTGAATTATCATATGGTGACTATGCAACTCCATTCTGATCAACTAGTGATGAAACTGGCGAAGCCATTAGGAAAGCTGCTAGATTAACAGGTGATGGTGTAGTTAGTCTTTTCCTATATCCTGAATATAGTGATGAAGTTAACACTTCAAGTTCAATTGCTGACTGTGCTAACAGTTGCAAAGAAAGAAACTGTTCAAACGGTACTGCAGCTGCATTCCTAAGGGAATTTAGCAAGTGCAAAGACTTTACTCATTTTGACATTGCAGGAACTCATGTTTTTAAAAAACATCCAGTTAATGCTTTAAGTTTCTTATTGTATTTACTAGCAAAAAATCACTTTGAAAAAAAGATATAAGTAATCGATAAATTAAATTAAACGTACGGGTACAACCGTGCGTTTTTTTATCAATTTAAATATTTATTTCATAAATATTTATAAAAAATTTTTTATTTTTTTATTATTATGTATATAATAAGTGGGAGAAAGTGGAGAAAAGTGGGAGATGCTATTC
>JAKSVR010000015.1 GCA_024427105.1 Mycoplasmoidaceae bacterium
CAATAATAATTCTTACTAATCAATAGACAGCCATTAAGTCTTGTCCTCATTGATTCATTAAACCAGATATGATTAATACAATCATAAATGAACCAAAACCAAAACTAAATGGTAGAACATCTAGACCAGAAACTTTTGTTGCATTAAAGATCATTGGATAAACCAAGCTTCAAACTAATAATCCAAATAGTGGAGCAAGAATAATTGGATTAAAAAACATAAATGAACTATCAATAGATCCTTGGTTGCCACTTTTAAGATAAAGTTGAAGCTGTGGAAGTAAGGTATTTTCGCCACCTTCAACATATTTAGCATAACGTTCTAATAAAAGATTAATGTTGTCATCAGTGACATAACCATGTCATACTGATGTGCCTTTGGCTATAAGCCAATCATTATGTAATAAATTAAATTCACCACATAATAGTCAAACAATTAGAAATGGCACAAAAACTAAAACTAACACTGACAAAAACATTCATCAGGTTTTAGTTTTATGTGTCGCATTAACTAAAAATATTGATTGGCCTTTCATAGCATTTAAATTATATAATAATAACATTATGGCAGAAACAAGTAAAGCACGAAAATATTTTAAGAAGTGTTTCAGTAAAAATCTTCTTATAAAAAAAGCAATTATTGCTGTAGCTGCAGCAATTCTTGTCCTTTCATTAAGTCTATCTTTTTATTTTTGATTAAAAGATAAACCTGATGGAACAATCATTGGACATAATAGTTTTTGATATATCTACATTGAGTGAAATGATGGAATTGGATTTAGTGGTTTAGCAGGAAAAACCGCCGCAATCTTTGTCGTTCAAACTTTAATGTTTTTATTATTGCTAGCATTATTCTTATTAGTAACACATGATAACATTTCATCTAGTTTTGTTGCTCTAGCAATATTTGGTGGTCTATTCAATTTGTTCCAAAGGGCTGCAGATACACATGCGGTGAAATCGGTATTAGATTACTTCACTTTTGGACCATGAATTAAATTCCCATTTGTCTTTAACTGACCAGACATATTCGTTGTTATCGGTATTTTTGGATTCATTGTCTCATATATTGTTGTGTCAATCATTCAAGCTAAATACGAAGATTACAAAACAAAAAATGAACAAAATGGACAATAGTCGATTAGATAAATATTTAGTCGATAAACTAAATTGCTCACGAACTAAAGCTATTGAATTAATCAAGAATGGCTTAGTAACTGTTAATAAAGTTGTTGTAACCAAACAGGGTTTAATTGTTCATGACAATGACAAGGTTATTATTAAAAAACAAGGCAAGCAAGAAGCTAACCTTATTTCAGTAAATTTAAAACCAAGTAAGAAACCATTAAATGTTATTTATGAAGATGCATATTTAATGGTAATTAATAAACCAAAAGGTTTATTAGTTCATCCAACAACTTATAACGAACAGGATACAGTTGCTAATCGTTTAGTAGCTTATCTTGGCAACTTTAGCAACGACAAAATTCGTCCAGGAATTGTTCATCGATTAGATAAAAATACATCCGGACTTTTAGTCGTAGCTAAAAGTCTAACAATCCTAAATGACTTGCAAGCTCAACTACAAGATAAAACATTATTCCGTAGTTATGTGGCAATTTGTCATCATCATTTTGAGAACCATCATATGATCATCAAAGCCCCAATTATGCGAGCTAAAGATGGATCAATGAAAATGATGGTTTCTGATAGCTGAAAAGCTAAGGAAGCAATCACAAAAGTTAATCTAATTAAAAATTTAAAAGATGATTTAGCTTATGTGGAATGTATTCTTGAAACTGGAAGAACACATCAAATTCGTGTTCACCTTAAATATATAAATCATCCCATTTATAACGATGAATTATATGGAAATATTGAAGCTAAACCCGAATATGGGCAATATCTTCATGCTTACAAAATTCATTTTGTTCATCCAATAACTGGTAAAGAAATGAACTTTGAATGTAAACCAGATAAAACCTTTATGAGTTTAGTAAATAAAAAGTAAAAGAGACGTTTATTAATCGTCTTTTTTTATTTTCAACATTAATATAAAAATTTATACAATAAATTTTTATATTACTATATAATTTATTATTATGAGAAAGAATTGCACATTGTTTATTGACACAACAAATAACTACTGCTATCTAGCAGTTAGTTATAGTTGCCAAATATTAAAGAAAGCAAAATTACCGGTTAACAAAAATGTTACTGATATTATTGTTGACGCAATTCATCAATTATTAAAACAAGCTAAAGTTAAACCGACTGATTTAACACACATCGTGTTAAATATTGGACCAGGAAGTTTTACTGGAGATAAAGTTGGTGTAACGGTTGCAAAAGCATGAAAATTATTTGATCCAAGAATTGAAATTATGACTATTAATAGTTTGTTGTTACAAACTAACGATGGAAATGGCATTAGTGTTATTGATGCTAAAAGCAACAAATTATATTTAGCTGTTTATAAACAAGAAAAAGAAATTGTTAAACCTTGTTTAATTGATAAAAAAGATTTAACTAAATATAAAAAGAAATATCCAAATTTACCACTAATTATCGATCAAACTAATACAATGTATGATAACTTTTTAAAACATTCAAAAAGTTTTAAAAAAGTCCAAGATATCAAATATCTTGAACCCCTATATTTAAAAAATCCTGTTTAATAATATATATAATTTACAAGTAAAAAATATGAATCTAATAAAAGAGCTTAAAGATCGTGGCATTATTAACAATGTTACTGATGAAAAAAAGTTACAAGAAGCAATTGACAGCAAACTTGGTGTCTATATTGGTTTTGACCCAAGTTTTAAATCTTTGCATCTTGGTAATTACATTATGATTCATTTACTAAACATGTTTGCTAAAGCAGGATTGCCAACCTATGCAGTGCTTGGTGGAGCCACTGGTCGAATTGGTGATCCTTCTGGAAAAAAAGCTGAACGTGCATTATTAGACTTAAAAGTTTTAGATCAAAACATTGATGCTGTTGGACAACAGCTTAAGAAACTTACCAATGTTAAAGAAGTAATTAACAACTATGATATTTATAAAAATATCAGTCTTTTCAACTTCTTAAGAAATGTTGGAAAGTTAATTAATGTTAATTACTTATTGGAAAAAGATATTATCAAAACTCGTCTTGAAACAGGAATTAGTTTTGCTGAATTTAGTTACAACCTTATTCAAGGCTATGACTTTGTATGGTTATACAACTATAAAGGAATTGCTATTCAATGTGGTGGTTCTGACCAATGAGGAAATATCACCACAGGACTTGAAATGATTCGTAAAGTCAATGGTGAAAAAGCTAAAGCAGTTGGTTTAACAATTAATTTGTTAACTAAATCTGATGGTACTAAATTTGGTAAATCTGAAAAAGGTGCTATTTATCTAGATCCAACAATTACTAGTCCATATGAAATGTATCAATTCATTTTAAACCAAGCTGATGAAGACTTAAACAAAATGTTTAATTTCTTTTCTGACTTGTCTGTTGAAGAAATTAAAACATTACTTACAAAACATAATGAAAACAAAGGGCTTCGCCTTGGTCAAAAAACTTTAGCACAAGAAATCATTAACAAGATTCATGGCAAAGATGCTTATGACCAATGTTTAAAAATATCTGAAGCATTATTCTATGGTAAGTTTGATCAACTTGCCCTAGATGAATTAGATATTTGTGCAAAGCAATTTAACCTTTACAAAATTAATCAAGAAATGAACTTGGTTGATTTCTTAATTCAAAACCAAATCATTCAATCGAAACGAGTCTTTCGTGAATTAATGCAAGCAAAAACATTAAGTGTCAATAATGTTATTGTTGAATCTGAAGACTTTAAACTAACACCGCAACAAACTTATTTTGATAAATACACTGTTATCAAGAAAGGTAAAAAGAATTATTTCATGTTAACATGAAAATAGTTAGAAAGGAGCAATATGGCAAATATTTTTAAAACCATGATTTCTGGAATCATTGCTAGAAACATGAAGAAAAAATTAACTAGCTGGACAATCACAGAAGAAGATGTCACAGAAGTGTTAAAGCAAATCCGAATTACTCTTTTGGATGCTGACGTTAATTTATTAGTTGTTAAAAATTTTATTAAATCGGTTCGTGAAAAAACTGTTGGTTATGTTATGGAAAAAGGGCAAGAGCCTGACAAAGTTTTATTATCAATAGTTAAAGACGAATTGGTTTCTATCCTTGGCAAACACCAAGAAGATTTAATTATTGATAATAAACAAACACGAATTATGTTTGTCGGATTAAATGGTGCTGGTAAAACAACTAGCGTAGCTAAGGTTGCTAATTGGCTTAAGGTGAAAAAAGGTATGTCACCAATGGTTGCTGCTTTAGACGTTTATCGTCCCGCTGCCATTGATCAACTTGAACAACTTGCACAAAAAATCAACGTTCCGTGTTACAAAGAAAACACAAAGGATGTTTCAGCAATTGCTCAACATGCTTTAGACCAAGCAGAGAAAAATAACAATAATGTTATATTGTTCGATACGGCTGGTCGATTACAAACTAATGTTGAATTGATGCAAGAATTAAGAGACATTAAAAAAGTAGTCAAACCACAAGAAATTATTTTAGTAGTAGATGCAATGGCTGGTCAAGATATTATTAATGTTGCCAGAGAATTCCATGACACCCTAAACCTAACAGGTTTAATTATTACTAAATTGGATTCTGAAGCACGTGCTGGTGCTGTATTATCAATTACAAATCTTTTAAATATTCCAGTTAAATTTACTGGAACTGGAGAAGCAATTGGCTCATTAGACATTTTTTATCCTGAAAGAATGGCTGATCAAATTCTTGGTCTTGGTGATATTATGTCATTGGCGGAGAAAGCTGCTGATAGCATTGACCAAGATAAAAGTAAAAAATCATTAACTAGAATGATTTCTGGTAAGTTTGATTTAGAAGATTTATTAACACAAATGGAACAATTAAGCAAATTAGGTTCATTAGGTGGTTTAATGAAAATGCTGCCGGGTAGCTTAGCTAATAAGGTTAGTGAAGGACAAATTGTTGATGCCGAACAGAGAATGGTATCTTGAAAAATTCTTATGTCATCAATGACAAAGAAGGAACGTCGCAATCCAGCTTTGTTTAAAAAACAACCAAACCGTAAAATTCGTGTTATTAATGGTTCTGGTCGTAAACCTGATGAATTAAACAAAATGTTATCACAATGAGAAAAAGCAAAAGTTAAAATGGATGAACTTGGTCGCAAGATTCGATCAGGCAAAAACCCTCTTGCAGATTTAATGAAGGGTGGCCGTTAATGGACTTTTGTAAATATTTACCAAAATATTTAATTGTAAAAAATGTCTTTAATATTAATAATTGCACTACCCATCGATATTTCATCACTAAAGTTAGTGATTTAAATATGAATTATTTCAAGCATGATAAAATCAAATCATGGCATCCCTTAATAATTAAAGACGGACACAATTTCTATTATTTTAAAGGTTTAAAAAAACAAGATTTTGCTATTGCAACATTTTGTATTAATAATGAAAACTTTGATCAAGTCTACAACAATAGTATTCTTGAAAATTACTTTAATCATAATTCGTTTGAAATATAAACTATTAAAGCCTGTGTGGATTTTTTAACACACTAATATTTCTATTACCTAATCACAATAATCAAGTGATTAAGAAGGCAAATCCGGCAAAAGTAAAAGTTAATGGAATGATTCATGCATCCCCAACCAATCTAACAAAACTATATCAGTCATGGCTTAATTCGTTATATGTGGGTAAGAACAATAAATATGCATCTAAAATATAGAAGACACTATATAGTTCAATGTGGACAGCTCCTAGTGTACAGTAAACTAATTCTGTCTCAGTATTTGTTTCAAATAATAAGAAAGTAAGAATTGCTAATATAGGGTTTATTAGATGATAAATAGTTCCTGCACCTTCATAAAGGAATGAAATAGGGGTATCTGATAATCCTAATAAAATACCAGGAGTCAACACGCAAACAACAATCAACATTGTTATTGTTGTACTAGTTGTTGTGCAAAGTTTAAAAATGTGCATTCCTTTAGGAATTTTATTTGCAACATTGGTTAACAGTAGTAAATCGAAGACAAATATAGCTAATGCAGCAATTGCTAATAATATATTTGATTGAACTGTGAAAAATCTTAATCGAGTCATTAGTGGTGCCAAATCAACACCAGTGATAATGTTAATATAAGTGATATGTCAGTCAATGAAAATACCAATTATTGTTAAAGCAACAATTAGAAAATTAATTATTGCTGATAAAACTATCTTATTTTTATTCATATCAATATTATAAAAAAAATATAGGTTTTGCAACCTATATTTGATTTAATGGTGCAGTGTGAGGGGATCGAACCCCCGACCCTATGCTTGTAAGGCATATGCTCTCCCGGCTGAGCTAACACTGCATTAATATGGTGACCTGTACGGGATTCAAACCCATGAATGCACGCGTGAAAGGCGTGTGTGTTAAGTCACTTCACCAACAGGCCATATAATGGCGGCCACCACAGGGTTCGAACCTGCGACCAACCGGTTAACAGCCGGTTGCTCTACCACTGAGCTAGGTGGCCATATGTAATATTAATGATACCATAAGATTATATATATTATTCACTTAATTTTAGTAAAATATTAATGTATGAAAGATAGAATTTTGTCAATCATTAAACAAGTGGCTGGCATACAAAAAATTAATATTAAACTTGATGAGCAAAGCCTTGCCATTGATTTTAAGAAAATGGGAATTGATTCTATCAATGTTCTAGGAATTATCGTTGCAATCGAAAAAGAAATTGGTTTTCGTTTAGATGATGCAGAACTAATGAAAATTAAAACGATAAATCAATTAATTGCTGCATTTGAAGCAAAACAAAAATAAGGCAATGCCTTATTTTTTTATTCATCCGTGCTTTTGAAATTGATCAAGAACTAGTTCTTTAAAAGGTTTATAGTCAGTTTCGGTTCATTTTTTAAATCAAGTTGGTGTTTCCTCATCTAACTTTTTAAATCGAGCATCAATTTTTTCAGCATATTCTTTAAACCATTTTGGCGGTTCTTCTTCTAGCTTTCTAAGTCGTTCATCTGTTTTTTCGGCATAGATTTTGAACCATTTTGGTGGTTCTTCTTCTAGCTTTCTAAGTCGTTCATCTGTTTTTTCGGCATAGATTTTGAACCATTTAGGAATATCTTCATCATCATAAGGCCCAGACACCTTAATTTTGTGCATCTTTTTAAATTCACTTGATGATTTTTCAATTTCACTAATTGTCATATTAATGGTTTTATTAATCATATTATATACTCCGAATTCTACGAATAATTTGTAAACCTTCAGGTAAAATACGACGACCGTGTGTTGTTTTTACAACATATTTATTTTTAAATAAATAGGGCTCAATTTTTTCTTCAATAAATTGAATTTCAAAATCTGTCATTTGACTTAATGTCTTAATTCCGATGACATTATTGTTGTGTGAAAAACACATTAAATACTTAATGTCATTATTATTTAATCCATTTTCATAAATTCCAATTTGCTTAAATATCTGCTTAATGCTTACATCTTTGTTAACTACTTTGAAATCTATCACTCTTGATAAGATTGTTAATGCATTTCTTGGTATCCCTTTTGAATTATTAGCAATAACTAATATTTCTTCATCAGTTAATTTAATATTCGTTTTTTTAATTGCATTACTAATAATAGTTCTTATTTCATCTAAAGTGTAATCGCCAAAATAAAATTGAATTCCAAATCTTTCTTCAAGAGGCTTAGGAATTTTGCTTAATGATGTCGTTGCACCAATTAAGGTGAAACGTGGAACTTTAATCCGGGTAGTCCGTGCATTAAAATCTTTCCCAATGGTTATATCCATTGAAAAATCTTCCATTAAAGAATACAGCAATTCAAAACATGCTCGGTTAATGCCATGAATCTCATCAATAAATACAACATCCTTGTCTTTAATCGTCAAAGCAAAATTATAGACATCCAAATTTTTTTGGATAGCTGATCCTTGAATAATCTTAATATTCGCGTTTTGCTCATGTGCAATAATAAATGCTAATGATGTCTTGCCAGTTCCTGGCAATCCATAAAATAAACAATGATCTAATGGTTCATCGTTTATTAAACTAGCTTTCAAATATGTCCTTAGATTGTGCTTCAGAGTATGTTTACCAATAAACTCTGATAAATCCTTAGGCCTTAGCGATTGAAGCTTCATTCTTTGTTGATATTAGTTTAATTGCCATAGCAACAACATCAGATGTTTCCATTGTGCTTTCAATTGAATTGGTTTCGCAAAGTCTATTAATTGCAAAATTAATATCATCTTGGTTGTAGCCTAATGTTTTAAGAACATTAATAACATCAGCAATGTTATCATAGTTCTCAGCCTTATTCTTAACATAGAAATCAGCTAGATATTCAACTAATAGATATGCATATTTCTTGCTAATACCTGGTAATTGTTCTAACGCATCAGTATCCTTATTAGATATTAATTGTTTTAAGACATTAATGTCGTTTTGCAAAAATCCAATTGCAGATTTTGGACCAACACCACTAATACTTAAACAATTAATAAAGAATTCTTTTTCTTCCCAGTTTCTAAATCCATAGAATTCCTCACGTAATGAATTCTTATTTGATAAATAAGTATATTTGTGAAGATATAGTCTAATTGTTTTTCCTGTCTCAAATGCATCTGCCTTTGGAACTAATACAAAATATCCGACATAATTATTTTCAATGACTATCGATTTTTTGTAAACCGATACAACTTTTCCTACAATATATGAATACATAATTCTCTCCTACATACATATTTCCCATTTTGTAAAAAATTTTAAAAAATATTTTTTTCTAATTTGTCATAAACCCTAATGAATAGTGAGCAAACGAAAAGATGCAATATGAAATTTTTTACAAATTTCCGAAAATTTTTTCTTTTTTGGTAAATATGTATGCGGAGGTAAAATGGCTTATTATTTCATAAAACAAATAGAAAATAACACTTGGAATCACTACAAGTATCATTATCTTGACCATATTAGTAATATTATTGATATACATGACAACTACTGATCATTTGCAATGACATTATTTAGTATTAATGATTTTAAATTACCAATTAATTCATTAGCTGGTGATTTACATCTACCATATCAACAGATCAGCAACATTGCTTTTAATTTCGCAAGTGACCAATCACATGCAAAAGAATCAGTTGAACATAATGCAGATTATTGTCGAATATATACCGGAACATTTGATATTGACATAAGTCAAAATGAATTTTTTAAACAAGATCTAAGTAATGTTCCTGTCGATTTTGATTTATCATTATTTATTGATCCTGAAGCTGCTAAAGGTGCAGGAGATGATATTAAGCAAGAACAATTAGATCCATTAATTAATGAAACTTTTGAACAACATTGGTCATTTGAACTATATTACACAAACACACATTATGTTCAACAAAAGGATATAGTCCAAAATATTACAGGTTATACACTTCAAAATGGTAATGAATGTGTGCCAATTATCAGACCAATCAATGTTGCATCTGCCTCATTTATTAATTTAATTAATCCATTTAACACATTAGCGCATATTGAATCATATACACCCTTTCAAGTTGTCAGTGCTAAAGTCAAATTCTATTATTGAATAGAAATGTCTAGTGAACAAAAACAACTTGAGAAAGAATTAAAAATTAGTCATGAACCAACATATGAAACTAATATTGATTTAAATGACTACACACTTTTTGATTACGCAAAAAATGAAGTCGTTTTTAACCCACTTGGTGTAAAAGGATTTAATATTCCAAAATATTCAAATGGTTATTACGAGTTAGAACTTTTAATTGAACAAAATGGTAATACTAATAAGTTCATTATTAGAAATGATTTCAGCTTCAGCCAAAGTGAATTACCACCAGCAATATACATCACCCATCAAAGGATAGATGATTTGGAAGGATATAAGGAGATTAAATTTAATGATTAAAATGTCAAAGAAAGCAATTGGAGCTATCACTGGTGTCTCAGCTGCATTAATTGCCGGAACAACAGTTGCTGTTAATTTATTAATGAAGAATGAAAAAGGTGCAAAGACAAACAATCCTTTAAATCGTGATAAAAATTATCAGTACTATTCATTAATAAATAAAATTAGTTCTAATGAGAAACTAAATAATTTAATTGGTATACAAAGAACTGAATCAAGTATTACGTATGTAATAGAAGAGCAAAGATTTATTGATAATATTCGTTTAATAGTTCAAGATGCACTAAAAGAAATACCGGCCTTTAGTGAAAAGTATTTAAATTATGTGATTGATTGCCATTACAAAATAAATACCAAGTCAGTTTTAGTTGACTTGGTATGATATGAACCGGGAGCAAAGAATAAATTCTTTGATCAGTTTGAATTATTATTACAAAGTTCCTAATTTTTCAATTTGTTTTGAAATTAAATCTAAGTCATTAGTTGTGAATTGTCTAGTATCAACTAAATAATAACGAATTGTATAAACTGTTTTATTGTCTTTTACAAAGATATTAATAATCTTAGCATCAGCGATGTCGGTAATTGTTTTGATTTGTTCAATCTTTTTATTTACCAAATGAACATTAGCTTTATCGAGAATAATATTAATGTCTTTTGAAATACGTTGGAATACACCAAATGATTTAACCTTAAATTCAACTGGTTTGTAATCATTTAATAGTTTATCAATGTTCATTGATAAGGTATAAATTTGTTTATTTTGTAAATCATAATGTTTCAAAGCACTTGATTTTATTTTGCCCATATATCCAATGATTTGATCTTTATAAATAATTCCTAATGTTTCATTGCTATAAAAACCATCAACAGATTCAACTTTATAAGTAATCTTTGCATTAAAAATGTTTGCAATTTGATTAACAATAGCTTTATAGAAATTCAAATTTGTTGCTAATTTACTACCAGTTATTTGATCGATATAATATTTGTCTAAAGACAAACAAGTCAAATTTAAAAGTTTGTTTGTATTAGTAAATATCTTTTGAATTTCAAATATTGGATGTAAGCCTAGTTTTCTAGCATCATTGTATTTATAAACTTTCAATAAGCCGTGAAGCAGACTCATTCTAAAATATTCACGATTTGAATTATTGCAAATAATTTTGATTGGATTTTTCAAACCAAAAATATTGAACATATCTAAATTATTTTTATTAGTTAAGTTATATGTTTTAACTTCGTTAAAATAATTGTTTAATAGAATATCCTTTATTTCTTGTTTGATACGATAATCTTGATTATTTGCTATTGGTAATAAATTATCAGCAACATGAATAGGTTTTAATTTGTTAACATCAAGAATTTTTAAAATGTCTTCAAACATATCTTCTTGATTTTCCACATCTAATCGTCATAATGGCGCTTTGAATGAGCTTGGGTTTAAAAAGCAAACTTCATACCCTAATTTTTTCAAGGATGAAACAACATAATTTTTACTTAATGATTCATTAATGAATCATTTCAATGTGTTTCAATCCAAATTGATTCGTTTCTTATTTCAGTTTTGTTTAAACCAAAGAGTTTGAGCAATATGCTCACCAAACATTTTATTGATGAACCCAACAGTTAATAAATTTAAGAAGTTGCTTAATGGTCGTGAAGCTTTCTTGCTTGCATCAGTTTCACAATTTAGTCTTATAGCGGTAGTTCGAACTTGAGCAAAATTGAAGTTTCCTACCTCAATTCTAGCTCGACTCGTTTTATTAGATAGTTTTGTATTGTCTGAACCTATAACTGCAGCTATAGATACCGGTTGTGTTTGATCACAGATAAGAATGTCATTCTTATCTAATGTATAAGTTTTATTATTTAATGCAACAAATTTTAATTCACTAGTAGCGGAGCGACAAGACATTTTACCTTGTAATTTTTCCACATCATATACGTGTGTTGGACAATTAGTCAATAATGTTATGTATGCCAATTGGTCTAATATTTGATTAATTGGTTTAATTCCGTGGTTCATCAACATTGATTTAATTGATCAATCTGATCGTGACACATGATTGTGGTTAATATTAATATCAGTGAATGATAAGAATGAACAAATTCTTTCATCAACATCCATTTTTGTTTGGGCTGTTGGTGCCAATTTTAAAATACTTTTGAAATCAAAACGGAATTTTAAATTTAATTTATTAGCTATTTCAAAGCAAAAAACTAAATATGAGTTTTCATCATTTCGATTAGCCGGTACAGTTATGTCATATATTGTGTCGTCCAAACCAATAAGTTGTTCTCACTTACTTGATCCAACCATTCCTTCAGTTAGCATAATAATTTCATCTTTTTCAGAGTCAGAAACAAATGTATCATTATTAGTCAGCTCAGAATAAGCACACATCATTCCATTGGATTCCATACCATGAATTTGTCTCTTAGCAATGGTTATACCATTTGGTAAATGTGCACCTTCCAGTGCAACCAAAACTTTTGCTCCAACTTGTAAATTGCTAGCACCACAAACAATTGTGTTGGTTTGAACTTCATTTATTTTGACTTGGCAAAGATTCAAATGAGTTCCTTCAACTGGTTTAGCTGCTAAAATTTGGCCAACAACAATATTATTGACAGGAGTATATTTATGAATCGATTCAACTTCCATTCCTAATGCATTAACAACTTGTGTAAACTTTTCATCAGTAATGTTTACAAATTCAGGAATGAATTGAGTTATTAATTTTCTTGTAAATAACATTATTTAACTCCTTTCAATTGGTTTGCCAATCTAAAATCGTTGTTATAGATATCTCTGATATCTTTGATTCCGTATTTCAACATTGCGATTCTTTCAATACCAATGCCTGCAGCTAAACCAGAATTAACTTTTTTAATGTTAGCTGCTTTAAGTACTTTTTTATGTAGCATTCCTGCGCCAAGTATTTCAATTCACCCTGTTTGTTTACACATGCTACAGCCTTTGCCACCACAATTAAAACAACTTACGTCAACCTCAAAACTAGGTTCAGTAAATGGAAAATATGATAATCGATATCTAGTTTTAACACTTTCACCAAATATATATTTGATCAATCCGTCAATCACTGATTTAAGGTGATTAATTGATAAGTTATTCTTTACTCATACAATATCAATTTGACTGAATTGATGGCTGTGCGTTAAATCGTCATCATCATTACGATAAACATTACCATATGATAAAACTTTAATTTCTCTGTCTTGATTATGGATAGCTTCGGCTGTGTTAGCAGTGCAGTGTGTTCTTAACATTCTTTGTGCATCAATATAGAAAGTGTCTTTTGGATCTCTTGCTGGATGCGTCTTCTCAATATTTAATAAGTCCATATTATTTTCAATAGTTGTGACTTCATCTCCATCAACAATTTCAAAATTTAGTGCCTTAAAGTATTCAATGATTTTATCATTGATAATGGACAAAATAGTTTTAGAACCTTTAGATAAATTGAAAGTATCGATATTTAAATCATAGTTAAGTTGATTGCTACTCAATTCACTAGCAGCATCTAATTGAGCTTTCCTTATTTCAAATAAGGAAGTTAATTGTTGATTAAAAGAATTAATTTCCAAACCTGCATCTTTTTTTTGCTCAACGGGTAAGGATTTTAATAATGTATACAAAGAAGCGACATTTTTCTTAAAGAAGATGTTTTTATTTTCAATTAACTTGCTAACATTAGTTTGTTCAGCTAATAACTTTTTGAATTCTTCGATGAGTTTATCTTTATTATTGATGATCATGACTTATCCTTTAAAACAAAAAGAGACACCAAATTGGCGATGCTATGACCCAATTGGGCGGTACCACATAGCTTCACAAATTAATGTGCTCTTTTGTTCTATTTAGTTGTTTAACCAAGTGAATAGTTGGTTCTAGTTATGTCTGCATCCCACCAGCGCAGGCTCTCTAAAAATAACTAATTTGAACCGACAACGGCTTGATCAATTTTTATTGTGTTAAACGCTACATTTAACTTAATCATTATATATTAATACTTTATACTTATATTGAGGTAGTTATGAAAAAGATAAGAAATGGAATAATGTCTGCTGTAGCAAGTGGCGTTAGTATAGCTTCATTAGGTGGTATGACATCTTGTAGTAAACCAATGTATTCTAATGTTATACATATCGCACCGTATCTACACGAAATTACATATGATGATTATCGTGAAGACACTAAATATGAAACAATTGATGAAGCTGAAGCTTTTGGCTGTTCATCAGCAAGAAATGGTAATTTCTATGGTCGTAATTTTGACTATATATATAATGACACACCCGAATTTATTGTTCATGTTAAAGCTAACGAAGAGAAAAAACGTCATGCATCATTAGCTGTTGCAACACACTTTGGATTACGTGAAAATAAAATGTTGCAGGGCAGTTATCATAAACAATTGGAATTAATTCCAAACTTAACAATGGATGGAATTAATGATCATGGTGTTATTTGTTCTGCTAATGTCGTTTCGTTGGAACCAAAACATGACGATATTATTCCTGAAACAAGTCCTGATAATCCTAATGCTAAAAATGTTCACATGTTATTTCTTGTTCGTTTTGTATTAGACAATGCTGATTCAGTTGAGGATGCAATAAATAAATTACGTTCTCCTGATATTAATGTCATGGGTAATTTGAATGAGAAAAATTTCCTTCATATAATGATTGCTGATAAGACAAGCACAGCTATTGTTGAATTTTATAAAAAAGCAGACTCTAATCATAATCATTTTGATGTAGTACCTCGTTTAATTACCGGCAACGAAAAACCAATAATGACAAACTTCTATAGAAATACAGAAACAATTCGTAGCGACTTTACTAATAATGAAAAGTCTGGATATGAACGAGACAAAATATTGAAATATTATTACGATTTAAGTGATAACTTCCTTGGTATGCAAGCTCTTCTTAAAAAAGTTCAATTCTCACAGGCATATGAATTTGGACACAATCCGGTTTTTACTGATGGAACAAGTACTGACGGTAAAGCTGGTGATCTAAATTCTGAATGGTATTCAGAAAAAGGCAACTGATCATATTTACAGAATCATAAAACTACTGACACAGTTGCTAATTGAATAAATTATCGCGATAACGTTCAACATTTAACAGAGCTAAAGGAAGCCTATCGTGAAGCTAGAAAAAATGAAGATCGAAAAACTGCTAATCCTGCCTTCTGACACACAACTCATAACTCCACTTATGAATGAGATTGACAACATAATCGAGGTCATCTTCAAATTATTGTTCAAGAAGAATATGCAAAACAATATGACTTCTATCAAGATATAATTTCTGAATAAAAAAATACCGATTAGGTATTTTTATTTTTCGGATGCAACCTTAATTAAGTGTTTACCATATTTGCTTTTTTCCATTAACATGCCCGATTCAAGTAATTGTTTTTTGGTAATTCATCCTTTAGAATAAGCAATCTCTTCTAAAGATGCAACAATGATTCCGTTCTGTTTTTGAATCTTATTAATGTAATTTGAAGCATTTAACAATGATTCATATGTTCCTGTGTCTTGCCAAACAAATGTATTTTCTAAAGTTATTACATTTGCTTTTTCACTAATAATATACATATTGTTTAAACTAGTTATTTCATATTCGCCGTGTTTACTTAATGGCACTTTGTCTAGTTTTTCAGCAACATTTGGTGGGTAGAAATATAAGCCGGTTACACATAAATTTGATTTAGGACGTTTGGGTTTTTCTTCAATATAAACAGGTTTATTTTGTTTATCAAGTTTTAATACACCAAATCTACTTGGATCTTTTGCACGATAGCAAAATAGAGACATTTTTTTATACAAAGCATTTTGCTTTGCTTGTTTTAGTTTGTCAACTAAACCTTGTCCATAAAAAATGTTGTCACCAAAAATAAGAGCACATGCATCATTGCCAATAAATTTTTTAGCTAATGCAAAAGCAGCAACAGGGCCTTGTGGTTTCTTTTGAACTGCATAAGATATCTTGATACCAAATTTAGTTCCATCACCTAAAAGTGTTTTGAAAGAATCGAGGTCACGAGGGGTAGATATCAATAAAACATCTTTAATATCAGCAAGCATTAATGTACTTAATGGATAATAAATCATCGGTTTATCATAAACCGTTAATATTTGCTTATTAACCACTAATGTTGATGGATATAAGGTTCTTCCTAATCCAGCAGCTAATATAATGCCCTTCATACAAATCTAATTATATACATATAAAAAAGATGTATTTCTACATCTTTTTAATTTATTATTTTAGTGTAATTTTTCTTCGTGAGCACCTTTAGGGTTAATGCTTACAATATGTACATTCTTTGTTCCATATTCTTTAGACATAACTTTATAGAACTTAGCAAATTCTTTAGGCGAAACAAAGTGAAGAGTTGTTCCAGCAAAACCACCACCATGAATACGGTGAGCAGACTTAGGAGCAGTCTTTCTTGCTAATTTCAAACATCTTTCTGGAGATGTCTTAGCATCTTCCTTACCAGGAACACAAGTGTTCTTTAATAAAGTAGATGAGCTTATTCCTGAGCCATTAACTGCATCTAGGAATGCATTTAAGTTTTTAGTTTTACATGCATTAAATGCTTGTTTAACTCTTAAACATTCTTCAAAGAAGTGAACAGCTCGGTTTTGTGCTGAAATTGGTAAAGCATTAGGGTTTTTCTTAACTAATGCTTTATAGTTTGCATATTTAACATCACGTAAGTGGGTTTTGTTAAATGCTTTAGCTACTTCTTTCATATCTCCAATGATTGAAGCATATAAAGGAGTTAAATTAGAGTGGTCACCACCACTATTGATTAATACAATCTTGTAATTAGTGAATGGGAATTTAGTGTTGATAACTTTTGGATTTGTTAAATCGTTAAAGTCAACAAAACTAATACCACCATAACATGCACCAGTTTGATCTAATAAACCGCATGGTTTATTGAAATATTGGTTCTCAGATTTTTGTGCAATCTTAACCATTTCCATTTTTGGCACTTTACCACCATTGTATAAAACGTTTAAAATTTCACAAATTAGCATTTCAAATGCAGCTGATGATGACACACCGCCACCAACAATAACATCAGAAACGCAAGCGGCATCAAAGCCACCTACTTTATATCCATTCTTAACGAAACCTGATACAATTCCTTTACATAATGCAATGAATTTACCAAATTCCTTTTTGTTTGGTTGTGTTGCTTTGGCAACAAAGCTACCTTTCCCAATGCCTTTTGAAACAATAGTAATCTTGCCATTACTTGTTTTATTTACTAATGCTTCAACTAATAATGAAGCTCCAGCAACTAATGCTAATCCTCTATTGTGATCAGTGTGGTTACCAACGATTTCATATCGACCCGGAGAAATGAAGTATCGTGTTGGTTTTTCTTTAAAGTTGTCAGATCAAAATTTTCTTAATAATTTATTCATAATATTTCCTTTCTTAAATTATATATTTAATGATTTTATAAATCTTTTGAAATGCTTGTTACCTAATGTGTCTCTTTTAAATACTGCTGTGTTAATTAGGATTGAACGACAAACACTATTAATGTAATCTTTGGCACTCATATTATTTTTATGCATATGTCTAATCATTCGATCAAAGCCTTTTAGATTTGGATATTTCTTAAGGAATTGCTTTGGTTTTATCAATCCTGCTTTAACTGCTTGAGTAGCTTGCTCCATTTGGTCTTTTAATCGTGCAGGTAAGATAAACCTTCCCATTGCTTCAATTACACCAATATTTTCTTTTTTAATATGGAAGTATTTTGGATGAGCGTGGAAAATACCTTCAGGATATTTGGTAGACTTTCGATTATTTCTTAGAATAAGAGTGGCTTCATATTTCTTATCGTTTCTTATTCTAAATATTGGAGTAATAGTGTTATGTCTTACATCATTTGTATGTGAAACAATGTCAACTTCTGGTGCATCAAACTTAATTCACTTACTTAATATTTCACTGCAGCAATCAACTATATGTTCTGGATTATCAGATACTAATCTGATTACTGAGTTATAGAAGTTAACAACTGATGCTTTAACATCTTTATATTTTTTTGTTTCAATCTTATATAGATCAATTGCTTTTTGCACAGGGAAAACATGATCACCACATTGAAAGTGTTCGTGGTTTAAAATTGAACCACCAACTATTGGCAAATCAGCATTACATGTAACTGTATAGAAAGGGACTTCATTCAATGCTGCCATCATTATTTTAAAAATACGTGGTGATATTTCCATATTAGCATGCTTCATTGCTATCAGGATCATGTGCTCATTGAAATAACCATAAGGTGAGAATTGCATAAATCATCTCTCACCGCACAAACTAAACGGAACAATCCTTAATGTTTGTCTTTGCGGGCGTTTATTGTCCCCAAAGAAACCTAAGTTTTCAATGCATAATGCACACTTAGGATAATTTGCACTTTGGGGTTGTTGAACTAACTTAGCTATATCAGCAGTTGACTTTTCTGGTTTAGATAAGTTAATTGTTATCTCAATATAATGCTTATGTAGAAATTCAGCTTTTCATTCAATATTTTGTTTTACGGCTCTTAAGTGAATATAGTGATTATTAACACCCAGGTTATATAAGTATGTCGCAGCTCGACGTTTAGATACCTTAGCGATACGATAGTATCGCTTAATAACATCTGAAGGAGATGGTGAAATAATATCAAACATTCTAGCCATCTTAATTCTTGTTGTTAAATCATCTCATTTCTTCTTTTTAAAATATTCACCAAAGTGAGCAACAAAGTAATCAACATCGTATACCTTGCTAGCTGGTTTATATTTGTAATAAGCGTTAGGGTAAATGCCTAATTCATAATAAATCTTGTTTCTAGCATCAATTCCATCATAGGGAAATAGACCTAGTGTCTTCTCTCCATAATAGATAAAGTCTTCAACCAATCTAATAATGTTTTTCATACAGTTAAATTATATATTTTTTAATTTAAAATAAAAAGCTATGCTTTTTATTATTAACATAACTCGATTAGTTATAATTTTTATATGGAAAATTTGATTATTAATAAACAAACAGTCGAAAGAATTGATTTCTTTGCTGTAAAAAACAATAAAGAATTAGAGATTGAATTTTGTCAGCTAGGTGCTGCAGTATATGCTGTTAAGTATAAAGGAAAGGTAATAACATATCATCCTGCTGATAGAAAGGTATTTCTAACTACTGGAAAATATTCTGGAAAAATAGTTGGGCGAACATGTGGCCGATTAGAAGATGGAAAAATTGAAGTAGATGGTAAAACATATCAACTTCAAGTTAATGAACCAGGTAAAGGCACTTGCTTACATGGTGGAAATGATGGAATTTCTTTCAAAAAATTTGATTATTCAGTTACAGATGATGGAAATTCTATCAATGTAGTCTTTAAATATCGATCACCAAACGGGGAAGCTGGTTTTCCTGCTAATGTTAATTTTACTATCACATATGTGATTGAAAAAGAAGCCAATGCATTCACAATTAAGATGCTAGCTACACCAGATGCAAAAACTGTATTAAATATGACTACTCATATTTATTGACGATTGGGTGGCAATGATATTCTAAATCATACATTATTTGTTGATGCTGGCAAAAGAATGCTTGGGCATCCTGAAAGAATGTTTAATATGAATGAAATGATGGTTGAAGATTTATTTAATTTTCAACAATCTAAAAAAATTGGTAAGGATATCTATGAAGTAGCTAAAGCTAGCCCAAACGCTACAAGAGGGTATGACCATGCTTGAATCTTTAATAATCCGCGTATGGGTAAAATTATTTTATCTTTTGAAAATACTACCTTAGATATTACAACAGACTTTAGTATGGCTAATATCTATGCTGATTGTTGAAATGATCCAATTGAAATGCTATCATATGGTCAAGATAAACAATATGGTGGTATCGCAATTGAACCTCAGTCCAAATATACATCATACAAAGATTTATATTGTGAAGACAAAGGTTCATTTAATCACTATATTAAATTTGAATTAAGAGGATAATATGAATATATTAAATATTGGTGGTGCTGGATTTATTGGTTCAGTTGCTACAGAAAACTTCATTAAAAATGGACACAAGGTAATTATTCTTGATGACTTATCAACTGGTTTTAAACAACTTGTTCATCCTAAAGCAACCTTTTATAAAGGTGATATGTTAAACTTTAAGTTAGTTTCTAACATAATGAAAAAACACAAGATAGATGTTGTCGCATTATATGCAGCAAAAATTGTTGTTCCTGAATCTGTTGCTAAACCAAATGATTATTATTTAACTAATGTTGGTGGTATGGCAACAGTATTAAAAGCAATGGAAGTTAACAATGTTAAAAATATCATCTTTGCTTCTTCTGCTGCAACATTTGGTAATTGTAAAAAAGTACCTGTTGATGAAAAATCTGAAACGTTACCTTGCAACCCATATGGTGCAAGTAAATTAATGTGTGAGAGATTATTAGCTGATGCTCATAATGCATTTGGTATTAACTATGTTGCTTATCGTTTCTTTAATGTTGCTGGTGCATCAGACTCAGGCAAGTATGGAATGATGAAAGCTAAACCATCATTATTAATTCCAGCCATTAATGATGCAATTATTCATGGTCGCCCAGTAAAAATCTTTGGAAACAAATATCCAACAAGAGATGGAACTTGTTTAAGAGACTACATCCATGTTGAAGATCTTGCATCTGCTGCATTACTAGCTTTAGGTTTTCTAAAAAAGAATAAATCTGGAATCTTCTGTTTAAGTTCTAATGCTGGTTATACAGTATTAGATATTGTTAAAACAGCTAAGAAACTAATTGATAAAAACTTAGTTTATACAATTGAACCTAATCGTCCTGGTGATCCTGCTAAGTTAACTGCATCAAACAATAAAGCAAGAAAAGAACTTAAATGAAAAGTTAAACATGATTTAGCTTCAATGATTAAATCTGACTACAAATTTAGAAAGCAATATTGTAAGTAACAAAAAAAGAACTGGTAACCAGTTCTTTTTTAATGGTGGTTCATCGCGGAATTGAACCACGGACACACAGATT
>JAKSVR010000016.1 GCA_024427105.1 Mycoplasmoidaceae bacterium
TGTCCATATAGACTATCAACAATTTTTTGTAATGTTTTCTTTGTAAATGGATTAGCTGTTTCACACTTTTCAATAAATTTACGTGCGTTTTCACCAGCTGGAATTAATCTTTCTTTTGCTACAACATCAATGTCTTTGCCATCATTTATATAAGGCATTGTTGCTGGTAAGATGTCATTGAACATAATCTTACCCATAGATGTAACAAGAATACAATTTGAAGGTAAACCTTTATCTTTGTATGCATTTGTTGTAATACCAACAATTGCATGTGTATCAACTTGACGTAAGTGATATGCTCGTTTTGCTTCACGAGGGTTAGCAAAGATTGTTCCTTCACCTTTTGCACCTTTTTCTTCTTGAGAAATATAGTAGGCACCAAGAATCATATCTTGTGTTGGTGTAACAATAGGCTTACCATCCTTAGGTCCAAGAATGTGTCAAGAAGCTAATAAAATACTTCTTGCTTCAGCAATGGCTTCTTTAGATAGTGGTAGGTAAACACCCATTTGGTCACCATCGAAGTCAGCGTTGAAAGCTGTTGTTACTAGTGGGTGTAATCTAATTGCCTTACCATCAACAATCTTAGGTTCAAATGCTTGAACACCTAAACGGTGAAGTGTTGGAGCACGATTTAATAAGATTGGGTGAGTCTTAACAACTTCATTAACGATTGGTCAGATTAGAGAATCTTGTCTTAAGATCATCTTTTCTGCTTCTTTAATGTTTGTTGCAATTGGTTTACATGGTAAACCATCATCATCAATCTTTGTTATTAGTTTATGAATAATGTATGGCTTAAATAATTCAAGAATCATTACAGATGGAATACCAGCTTCATACATTTTTAATTCTGGACCAACAACGATAACTGAACGACCTGAATAGTCAACACGCTTACCAAGTAAGTTTTGTCTAAACAAACCTTGTTTCGATTTTAAGTGGTCAGTTAATGATTTTAATGGAGCTTTATCTTTTCCTTTAGCAGGGTTAGATTTAGAAGCATTATCAAATAATCCATCAACTGATTCTTGTAACATTCTTCGTTCGTTGTTTAAGATAACTTCTGGAGTAGGTTCAGACATCATCTTTTTCAAACGCTCGTTACGAATAATAATTTTTCGATAGAAAGTATTGATATCACTAGTTGTGAATTTACCATTATCCAATTGAACAATTGGTCTAGTTTCTGGTGGAGTTACAGGAATGTAATCAAGAACCATTCATTCTGGTTTAATTTTTGATTCCATAAATCACTTAATTAACTTTAAGCAATTCATTTGTTTTGTAAACTTAGGATTGCTTGGAGTTAATCGTGATAATTCACTTTTAACTTCTTTATACTTTTTGTTTAAGTCAACAGCTTGAAGCAATTGTTTAATTGCAGCAGAACCAATAGATATTTCAATATCTAAGTATTTCTTTAATAATGCAAAAACAGTATGTAATGAGAAAGGCAATGTAGTATCTTTTAGAGCTGTAGCATATTGACTTGCCATTTCATGATCAAATGTTATTTCTTTAAGTTTTTCTAAGTTCTTGCTTGTATTCTTTGATAAAGTTTTAATATCTTTTTCAAGATCTTTAATAATAATTTCTAGGGCAGCACGAATATTTTGTCTAGCCTTTTCATTACCTTTTGGATCATTGATTGGAATAATTTGGCAAGGACCATAGAATTTTTTACAACGTGGGTTTTTAATTACAACATAGTTTACAAAGTAAATAACTTGTTCAACTTCCTTGTAAGTCATACCAAGTAATAAAGAAATTTTACTTGGGTTAGGAAGTTCCTTAGACATTCAAATGTGTGTACATGGATAAGCAAGTTCAATACAACTCATTCGTTCACGTCTTACTGATGAAGAAATGATTTCAACACCACAGACTTCACAAACTTTACCTTTATATTTAACTTTCTTATATTTACCACAAGCACATTCGTAGTCTTTAACTGGACCAAATATTCTTTGACAGAACAAACCTTCTTCTTCAGGTTTTAAAGATTTATAGTTAATAGTTTCAGACTTAGTAACTTTAGTTCCTCTAGCTCACTTAAGAATTTGTTCAGGGCTAGCTAGGGTTAATTGTAATGATTTAATATTTTTAGCGTTAATCATAATTCCTACTCCTTTCTATAAACTTCCATATTCTGAATCGTCAACAACTTTTGAAGATACTTCTTCATCAGTCGGTATTTCAGCTTTGATATTTTCTTCTTCAGCATCGATATTAGCTTTGCTAAAGTCATCCATATCATGTTTAATACCTTTTTGATCAGTTACTGTCATTGACAAGCATAAACCTTGAAGTTGCTTTGTCAATAATTTAAATGATTCAGGTAAACTTGGTTTTGGTAATGGTAAACCTTTAATAATTGAGTTGTAAGTTAAGTTTCTTCCAACTGTATCATCAGATTTAATTGTTAAGATTTCTCTTAAGTTGTAAGTTGCTCCATATGCTTCCAGAGCTCAAACTTCCATTTCACCAAATCTTTGACCACCGTCTTGACTACGACCACCAAGTGGTTGTTGGTTAACTTTAGAGTAAGGCCCAACAGCACGAGCGTGAATTTTGTCTTCAACCATGTGGTCAAGTTTTAGCATATACATTACTCCGACAGTAATGTCGCCATCGAAGTATTCACCAGTTTGACCATCAATCAATTTCATCTTTCCTTTTGATTTGATTGGATCAATGCCAGCTTCTTTTAAAGCAGCAGCAACATCGTCTAGTTTTGCTCCAGCAAATACAGGTGTTGATGCTTTGTATGATAAATCTTCAATTGACATACCAGCTTTGTTTAAAACGATTGTTAAGTCAACATTGCTAAATTGTTCAAACTTAGTAATCTTGTTGTCTTTGAAATATTTGTTGCAAACTTTCTTTAATTGTTTTGCACGATATGAGCTCATACCAAATAATTGACAAATCTTATCTGGTGTTGCCTCTTCTTCAAGAAGTTCTCATAATTTCTTTTTAGCAATATTTCTCATTGCTCATCCTAAGTGAACTTCAAGGATCTGACCAATGTTCATACGAGAAGGTACACCTAAAGGTGATAATAGAATATCAATTGGTGTTCCATCTTCCATATGTGGCATATCTTCAACTGGAACAATTCTTGAAATAGTTCCCTTGTTTCCATGACGACCAGACATCTTGTCACCAATTTGTAGTTTACGTTTTTG
Organism: Mycoplasmoidaceae bacterium; assembly: GCA_024427105.1. Next base: position 3,192 of record JAKSVR010000016.1, read on the forward strand.
AGCAATGTAAACTTTAACTAGTTCAATTGTTTCATCATCAAACTTTTCACCATCAACAGTTCTAAATCGTTTTACACCGATGACAGTTCCTTCTTCACCTACTTTAACTTTTAGAGATGAATCTCTAGCACCGTGTGATTTGTTTCCAAAGATTGCATTCAATAGTTTTTCTTCTGGGCTATAATCACCCTCACCTTTTGGAGATGTACGTCCAACTAGAATGTCACCTTCTTTAACTTCTGCACCAACTAAGATAATTCCATCTTCATCTAAGTATGTCTTTAAATCTTCAGATACGTTTGGAAGGTCACGAGTAATTTGTTCGTCACCGTTCTTGGTTGTTACACAACGTAATTCTTTTTCAATGATTGAGATTGATGTATATCAATCATCTTGAACTAAACGTTTAGAAATAACAATAGCATCTTCGAAGTTGTAACCATGTCATGTTGTATAAGCAATAATTGGGTTACGACCAATAGCAAGTTCACCATTGAACATTGCAGGACCATCAGCAATAACTTGACTAGCTTTAACTTTTTGACCAACTTCAACAATTGGGAATTGGTTGTTGCAAGTGTTTTGGTTAGTTTTACGATATTTAACTAATTTGTATTTATCATTACCACTTGCTGTTTTAACGGTGATTTCATTACCGTCCATAGCAACTACTTCACCATCATGGTGTGCTAAAATGTTTAAACCAGAGTCGTGGGCAATCTTATATTCAGCTCCTGTACCAACAATTGGAGCATATGGTTTTAATAATGGAACAGCTTGACGTTGCATGTTTGAACCCATTAGGGCACGAGCAGTATCGTCATTTTCCAAGAATGGAATAGCAGATGCAGCAATTGAAATAACTTGACGAGGAGAAACATCAATATAGTTAATTTGTTTTGCATCATAAAGTTCTTGCATTCCACGATAACGACCAACAACTTTTGTTTGTGTGATTTTGCCATCTTCATCATGAGGAATCAAAGATTCACCAATGATGTATTCATCTTCTTGACTTGCATTTAATCAACGAATCTTGTCGGTAATTACTCCATTTTCAACAACAAAGTATGGAGAAATTAAGAATCCATTTTCATCAACCTTAGCGAATGAAGCTAAAGCCATAATTAAACCAATGTTTTGACCTTCAGGTGTTTCGATTGGACAAATACGTCCATAGTGACTATAATGAACGTCACGAACGTTTAAGTTTGGATCGTCTTTTCTAATACCACCATCACCCATGGCAGAAATACGACGTTTGTTTGTTAATTCAGATAATGGGTTTGTTTGATCAATAAACGCAGTTAATTGATAAGTGTTAAAGAAAGCTTTAACAACTTGTTGGAAAGGTTTAGTGTTAACAATTGATTTAATTGTTGCAGCAGTTGACTTTCTAGCTTTTTCTTCAGCATTCATTGTTGGTGAAGATAAAGATGATAATTTATCCTTAATGTGTTTTTCAACACGCGCCATACCAGCAACTAACTTAGATTTAAATTGTTCATGAATTAATCTTAGACGTTTATTACCTAAGTGATCAATATCATCATAATTACCAATGTTTCATGGTAAGTTGATAGTATATGAAATCATTGCAATAATATCAGAGATATTAAGTGTTTCTTCTGTGCTTGTTGGTGGAACACCTAATAAGCTAACACCTTCTGGATCTCATTCATCATTATCAGCATATATTTTAATAACTTCAGCTTTAGCTGTTTTGTATTTGTGGAATCGACTTGGAGCAGTAATTGGTCATTCTTGTTCAAGGAATAAATCACCATCAGTGATTGCTTTCTTAATCATATCGATTTCTTTTTTGTTGATCAATGTGTCTTTCTTCAAGAATACTTTTCCTGTTTTAGAAAGAATATCAGCAGCTAACACTTTTTGGTATAGTCTTTCCGTTACTCTTAACTTATGGTTAATTTTAGTTCGACCTGCAGATGATAAATCAAAACCTTTTTGTTCCATAAAATGCTTGATTAAATAATCTTGATAACAGAATCCAGGATATTTTTGACTTAATGTTTCTGTTGGACGAACAGAAATAGATAATTGAGTAATGATATCTTTTGCTGCTTTTTCAGTAATTAATAAATCTTTTTGATCACGAATCTTAGCAAGCAATTCAATTTGCTTGTTTTTTAAAGTTGCATTAGTTTGGTCAGTTTCAAGGCTTTTATTTACTTCAGATAATTGATCTTCTAATTTAGATCACTTGTAAACAAGTGTTTGTAGTTTGTGTTGAATTGGTAAACCAGTTTGTTTAATATCATTGACTGATGGTAAATCACAAACGGCCTTACGAATTTTTTTAATTTCATCATCACGACCAATTTCTTCATGAGTATAAACACCAGTAAATTTGTTGAAATAAGATTTAGGGTTACCATCAGCAGTTAGAGAGTTAATAATAATTTCAGCACTATTGAAAATCTTTGAAATAATATCTTGAGTTAAGCCTAAAGCTTTTAAGAATTGTGTGGCTGATAAAGTTACTGCAGCATCACTTGTCGCATTTCTTGCAACAAGTTTAATGATGCGGTTATCAGTTTTCTTATCATCAATAACAAAGTTTAACATCGTACCACGATTTGGATAAAGTTCGCAAATGTAGCCTTCGTTAACTTTTTTCTTACCAGATAATTTGATTTGACTCTTAGATAAAATATAAGCACCTGGTGATCGAATTGTTTGTGAGTTAACTAATTTTTCAACTCCGTTGATGATAAATGTTCCATTGTCTGTCATCAATGGAATGTTAGCAAAGAAAACACCATCATGTTTATCTTTTTTAGACTTACGAACCTTCTTAGCTTCGCCAGTTTCATCGTTCATCAAAATTAAATCAACATAAACAGATTTTTCATATGTTTTGCCTTTGTATCGTGCTTCTTGTTCAGTGAATGCACCATCGTAGAAATGAATACCGTTATTACCGGTATTAGTATTAATTTCTACGTGGTGGGTTTTATTCTTGATGTGTCGGATTGGGAAATAACTTGCAATTAGATCTCCAAGTTCTTTGTTCAAGAAACGTTCATATGATTTCTTTTGAATCTCCAATAAGTCTGGTTCTTCAAACTTAACAAATTGCTTAGCATAGTCACGTCTAGTAACTAGGTTTGCGATTTTTCGTTCAACAAACTTTGGTTTTTGTGCCATATAACACTCCCCTATAAATAATATTTATATATTATTTTTTACATTAAAATAATACATAAGATTGTTAATTATATATAGAATTTAATTTTTTTAGACAAAAATTTTTAATTTATGTTTTTTTATAGATATAATATACAAACTCACGCAGATGTAATTCAATGATAGAATGCGACCTTGCCAAGGTCGATACGCGAGTTTGATTCTCGTCATCTGCTCCATTAAAAAAATAGGCTAAAAATGGCCTATTTTTTCTTTAAATTTTGATAATAAAAAGATTAGTACACTAATCTTTTTTATTCTATAATTAGCATATTATGGATGAGATTCAAAAGCGAATTGAAAAGCTCAAAACATTGCTCCGCAAATGAGAATATGAATATTATGTTTTAAATAATCCAACAGTGTCTGATGAAGAGTATGATATTACCCTTAGACAATTGATCGAATTAGAAACAAAATATCCACAATTTTTAACACCAGATTCACCAAGTCAACGGGTTGGTGGCAGTGCAAGCACAAAGTTAAAAAAATATCAACATAAGACTAAAATGATGTCTTTAGCAAATGCTTTTTCTGCTGATGAAATGCGCAAATTTGATAATGACATTAAAAAAGCAATTGGTTCAAATGATAAAATTATTTACTGTGTTGAGCCAAAAATTGATGGTTTAAGTATGAGTTTAATTTACCAAGATGGTAAATTAGTTTCTGGTGCAACTCGTGGTGATGGAATAATTGGTGAGGATGTTACACCAAACGTTAAAACTATTAAATCTATTCCACTAATGATTGATTTCCAAGATGATATTGAAATTCGTGGTGAAGTATTTTTAACTAAGAAAAATTTTGAAAAAATTAATGCTGCAATTGATGATGAAGAAAAAAAGTTTGCTAACTGTCGTAATGCTGCAAGTGGTAGTTTAAGACAATTAGATCCAAAAATTACAGCTAAAAGAAATTTAACAATGTATTGTTACCAAATTCCTAATGAATCACAATACGGTTTAAAAACACAATCAGAAGTAATAGATTTTTTAAAACAAAACAAATTTAATGTTGCTCCTGAAATTAAAATTTGTAATGGTATTGAAGAAGTTATCAAAATTATTGAACATTGAACTGATCAAAGAAACAATTTAGAATTCCCGATTGATGGTGTTGTAATCAAAGTAAATAATTTTTCTGACCATGAAAAAATTGGATACACATCAAAATTTCCTAAATGAGCAATTGCATATAAATTCCCTCCAAATGTTGTGGAAACAAAATTGGAAAATATCACAACAACGGTTGGACGAACAGGACGAATCAACTATGTTGCTAATTTAACTCCAGTATTATTAGATGGTTCAACAATCTCAGCAGCAACATTACACAATGCAGAATATATTGCTGCTAAAGATATCCGCATTGGTGATACAGTTAAAATTTTTAAAGCTGGTGAGATTATACCAAAGGTAATTGGCCCAAATATTAAGCTCCGTCCTACTAATACTCGACCATATGTTCCACCACAAAATTGTCCAATTTGTGGCAGCAAATTAGAGAAAGTAGAAGGAGAAGTTGATCAATATTGTGTTAACATTGACTGTCCTGCTCGTGGCTTGTTAAACATCGTTCACTATGCTGATCGTGATGCAATGAACATCGATGGATTAAGTAATAAGATTCTTGAAAAATTATGAGACAACAATCTAGTGAAAAACATCGTTGACTTGTATTATCTAAAAGATAAAAAAGATGAAATTCTAAATCTTGATTTACATATCAAAGACAAAATGTTTGATCATCTTATTACTTCAATTGAAAACTCAAAAAAAGCCAATTTAGATAAGTTAATTTATGGTTTAGGAATAAGACATATTGGTGCTATAACCGCTAAAGTTCTAGCTGAAAAATTTAAAAATTTAGATAATTTAGCTTCTGCTCCCCTTGAAACACTTATTGGTATCAAAGATGTTGGTGAAACTGTAGGCCAATCAATTGTTGATTTCTTTAAGGTAAAGAACAATGTTATATTAATTGAAAAATTAAAAGAACTTGGTGTTAATACAAAATTAATTGAAAGAAAATATGACACATCAAGTCCTTATTACCAAAAGAAATTTGTAATTACTGGTTCGTTTGAAATCCCGAGAAATGAAATCATCAAAATAATGGAAGAAAAATTTGACGCAAAGTTTTTCGGTTCAGTAAATAAAGATATTGATTATCTTATTGCTAATGACTTTGAAAGTAGCAAATATAAGAGAGCTAAAGAACTTGGCATAAAAATAATTACTAACAAGATATGATAAAATATAGTATAGTAATATAGGATTATGAGAATATATAACTCTGCAACACAAAGCCTAGTTGAATTGCCAGAGGGCAAGGTCACAATTTACAATTGTGGTCCAACTGTTTACAATTATGTTCACATTGGAAATGTTCGCCCTCTTGTTATTTTTGATGTATTATCAAGATTCTTACTACGTTGTGGCAAAGATGTTTATAGTATTCAAAACATCACTGATGTTGATGATAAAATCATCAAAGCTGCTGCTCAAGCAAAAGTTAGTGAAATGGAATTAGCTGGTAAGTATACTAATGCTTACCATGACTTATTCGTTCTTTTAAATATTAAACCAATGTTTATGCCAAGAGTTTCTAATCACATTGGAGACATTCAACAATATATTCAAAAATTAATTAACAAAGGCGCTGCCTATGTTGTTGATGGTGATGTTTACTTTGATATATCAAAGGCTAAAGATTATGGACATGTTAGCCACCAAAACATCAACGCTTTACTTGATGGTGTGCGAAAAGAAAACAAGGGTAACAAAAAGAATCCATTAGACTTTGTCTTATGAAAAAAAACTAATGTTGGTATTAAATGAGATTCGCCTTGATCACAAGGTCGACCAGGTTGACATACAGAATGTTGTGTGTTAATTAATAAGTATGCAGGTGACCATGTAACCATTCATGGTGGTGGAGTTGATTTAAAATTTCCACACCACGAAAATGAAAACGCGCAAAATGTTGCTATGACTGGTAGAGATATCGCAGATATCTGAATGCATGTTGGCCATATTAACGTTAATGGAGCAAAGATGTCTAAATCTTTGAACAACTTTATTCTTGTTAAAGATATTATCAATAGTTCTAATGCAATGGGACTAAGATGATTCTTTTACAAAGCAAAATATCAACAACCTGTTAATTTTACTAAAGAATTATTAGAACAAGCAAATCAAGAAGTTAATAACCTTATCAAGAATTTAAATGTTACTAAAACTTATTTAATTGCAAATGACTCATTTGAATGAATCGCTAATGCAAACATTTCTCGTGATTTTGAAAGAGAATTGGGTGAAGACCTAAACATTCCTAATGCAATTACTGTAATTATGAACCAACTTAGTCAACTTAATGTTTTACTTCGATCTAGTCAATTTAGCGAAGCTAATTTGCTATACTGTGTCATTGCCAAAGAACTTATTGTGCTAGGTTTTCCTGAAACATATGGTAACCTTCATGCTGAATACATTAGCACAATCAAGGCTTGAAAGAAAGCGGTCATCAATAAAGATTATGCTAAAGCTGATGAATTAAGAAATATCTTAATATCTAAAGGACTTTTATAATGCAATTGATAATTGGCAAAAAAGCAATTCTTGATGCAATTGCTAATGGTTCTTTAAAAGATGCCACTATTAGTAATAAAGACAAAGTCTTTTTTAATAAAGTGAAAAGTTATTTACCTAAGGTTAAAATAAGCAATGATAAGTCTTTTTATGAAAAAATAGCGAATGGGCAAAATCATCAATTTGCAATTGGATATGTTGATGGTGAAACACATCTAACATTAGATTTATTCCTTTCTTCTACTAAAAATAAAGATACATCATTAGTACTAATGCTTGACTCAATTGAAGATCCAATGAACTTTGGAGCAATCATTAGAACTGCTGAGGCAATGGGCGTTGATGCTCTTATATATAAGAAGGATGGACAATGTCAAATAACCCCAGCTGTTATTAAAACATCACAAGGTGCAATAAGTAATCTAAATTTAATTAAAGTTACTAATCTTTCAGATTCAATTAAAAAATTAAAAGACTCAGGATATTGAGTTTATGCTAGTTGTCTAGATGAACAAGCGCACAAGCTTAATGAAATTAAGTTTAGTGGTAAGGTTGTCATCATTGTTGGAAACGAAAATAAAGGTATAAGCCAACTTGTATTAAAAAATTCTGATTTTAAAGTATATATTGAAATGTCAGGCAAAACGCAATCATTAAATGTTTCTGCCGCCACAGCTATCTTGTTAAGCACAATTCAAGCTAAATTAAAAAAATAAAAAGAGGTTGCCCCTCTTTTTTTTATATCCATCTTACTATTGTTGTTACATTATCAATAGTTTTCCATTGAACTATTCCTAAAGCAACATATGTCAAATATGAAATGATAACTAAACTTAATAAAATTGCATTTATAACAATAATTTGTCTAGAACCTAAACGTGATTTAATATGTTTTGAGTTAAGTATTAAATATAAAATAGTAAAGATACACATCAAAACGAATAAAACAACTTGAACAACAACACTGTTGCTTTCTTGTGGTTCAGGGAACATTGGGTCTGATCCCGGTTTTCATAATCCTGCATACACAACATTACATATGAATAAGATAATCATATTAAATGCGCATGAACCAGCCATTGAGTTTATTGTCATGTTGTATCTGCCACCCTTAGCAAGAGTTGCTACAGCAATTAATTCAGGAAGACTAGTAGCGAAGCCTAATAATAATGTTCGTCCAAATACTTCACCTAACCCTCAATGGTCAATGCAGGCACTGCATGCCATTGATAAGACAATAGATGAAACTGATAAGATAGCCACACCTACTATTAATAAAACAATTAATACTGGTAAAGTTAATTTTAAAAACATTGAAGGTTTAACTTTTTGTTGAGGAGGTAAAGTTTTTTTAGCAGGAAGGCCTTTGCCAACAACAGCTAATGGTTTTAATTTAGATCCTGCAACCATAAACGCTACAGCCAAAGCATATGATAAGAAAATAAATATAGAGAACATGTTAAAACCATGTCATACTACTGGGCTTGGTCTTGTATCATAGTCAAAAATGATACCGTTGTTTTCAAACAACACTGCAAGAATACACATTACAGATCCAAACAATAAACAGATTAATGTGATTGTGTTAATTTGGTCTGCCTCTCTATTTTTAAATAAATAAATTGTGATAAGTAATGTAACTGCTAGTATTAGCAGACAAAACATATTAGAACCAATAACGTCACCAAATACTGATGCGGGATCATAGCCCGTGCTTGTTGCTGACTTAACAATAACTCCGATTGCCGTTATTAGCTCGGGAATGGAAGTAATAGCACCGATTAAAATACCACCTATTACTCCATCAGGAATTTTTGCTTTATCTTTGATAGCTACTGCCAATTTTGTAACAACTGTTGCTAAAACACCAACAATAGCGGCAAAAATTACAAAGAAACTTGTTGCTGCAGCTTCATTCTGTACAAAAAATGATTCCACTTTTTTTCTCCTAATATATTAATTATCTATTAAAAAAAAATAATATTTTATTTATTTACAAAACCTAGTATTAAAAATGCTATATAAGCAGCAGAAGTTATGGTTAGAGTTGTAATATTAATAGCCAAAATTTGCTTCTTATTAAACTTACTTTTGAATTTTTTGCTGTTAGCTAATAAATACATTAACATCACAATAATCATTACCACGCAAACAATGATTTGTATTAAACTATGAGTAGTAAACTCATACATTACTCCAGTTTGTTCTGATAGACAGGCAAATACAATATTTGCTATAGCGATAATAGATAAATTAAATGATGTAGACCCAACAATTGTGTCAATAATCATGTTATATTCTTTGTGTGTGCATAAATTTATAGCACAAACAATTTCTGGTAAAGAAGTTACTACACCTAATAGTAATGCACCACCAAATGATGCTTTATCTTCAGTGCCAAATACAGAAGATCAGTGCGTGAAAATTAATGATTCAGATGTAAAAGTTAAGAAAACAGCAGAAATAATTAAAATTAGTGATACCACAACAATCAAAACAATGACTCATTTTAAACGGAGTTTAAACAATAGTGATTTTCTTGCTTGTATTATTTCGGTCATTCCTTCCTTACTATGGTTTGGTTTAGTCTGTGGTTGACGAACCAAAAAGAAGATAGCGGCACCGTAACTTAGTAAAACTAAAATACTGAAGAAGTTGAAACCATGTCAAATAAGTTGTGGGATGTATTTAGTAGCAATCATTGCTAATAAGACAAATATTGTTCCAACACCAGTAAATAATAGTGTAAAGAAATTTATTCGATTTGATTTATTGTCAATAAATATTCAAACACATACAAGCAAACATATCGACAATATAAAAATATCAAAAATATTGCTTCCAATAATATCCCCGAATCCAATACTTCCTGTACCATGGACAATAACGGATGCAATGCAAGTTACCAATTCTGGTAAACTAGTAATAACACCTAATAAAATTCCTGCAACTACACCATCAGATAAGTGTGCTTTTTCTTTCAAAATAACACATAACTGAGAAAGAAGTGTTGTTATTATAACAACGCAAACCAACAACACACAATAAAGGCTTAATGCGGCTGCATAATTATTATTCAAATAATTAATTATTGGATTCATCTACAGATTTGATTGAACTTTTGTCTTCAAAACTTTTAATCGCTTTGTCAATTTTTTGCTTATTTGGATCTCTTTTTTGATTACGTTTATGAATAACTAGTCCAATTGTTAATCAAGCAATTCCAAATGCCCCAACTAATGAACCAAATACTGCAAGCAGTATTTTTCATTCATTTTGGAATTGAATGCTATATAAAAACGTAAACAAAAAAACAAGTATAAAAACAGCTATTCCAAATGTCCTATTTACTGTTTTAACAGTAAGCTTGGATCATCATGTTTGTAACTTGTTTTTTATATCCATAATTAGTTAGCTCTTAAATTTAGTTTCTTAACTAATTCACGATATTTTTCCAAATTTGTTCTCTTAAAATAATTTAATAAACCACGTCTTTTAGAATTCTTTGCATACAAAGTTCTTTTAGATGCAAAGTCTTTTTGGTTATTCTTTAAATGTTCAGTTAATGAATTAATTTCAGCGGTTAGAATAGCAATTTGTACTTCAGTATTACCTGTATCTTTAGGATTCTTACCGTATTCCTTAATTAGATTTTTCTTTGTTTCTTTTGAAACAGCCATATTCTTAATATGTCTCCTTTAATTTATTTTTTCAACACTTTTTAATGTTTTAGCTTCGACAGATAAAGCAATCTTGTCTTGGGTCAAACGTGTTTAATTTATTATACTTATATTTAGTCAAAAGTATATATAATTATTAGACATTACGGCGTTTATGGTGAAGTTGGCTAACACACCTGACTGTGACTCAGGCATCCCGTGGGTTCAAGTCCCACTAAACGCCCCATTAATGATAAAAATCGTTTTAGTTAACGATTTTTTTCTTTTTTTATATAATAAAAAAACTTTACAATGAACAAGTATAGAAATCGAACAACAGCCAGACCGGTAAAAGTTGGTAATCTAACAATAGGCGGTTACAATGAAATTGTCATTCAAACAATGACAACTACTAAGACTAGTGATGTTGAAAAAACTATTGAACAAATTAACGATTTAGTTAAATATGGTGCTAGTTTGGTTAGAGTAGCTGTTTTAGATAAAGATGATGCTGTAGCATTATCTAATATTGTAAAAAAAGTAAAAGTACCATTAGTTGCGGATATTCATTACAACTATCAATTTGCTCTTGATGCAATAAGAGCAGGAGTAGCTAAGATTAGAATAAATCCAGGAAACATTGGTTCACAAGCACAAGTGCTTGAAATTATAAGAGCTGCCAGACAAAATGGAACTGCTATAAGAATTGGTATCAATGGTGGTAGTTTAAAAATTGATCCTACAGGTTCTGAAGTTGTTCAATTAGTTGATTGTGCATTTAAATGAATAAAATTCTTTGAAAAAAATCATTTTTACAATTTAATTGTAAGTATTAAACATTCTAATCCTAATGTTACATATAAAGCCAATTTAGCTTTAGCAAAGAAATGCAAATATCCTATCCATTTAGGTGTAACCGAAGCGGGGCCAGATAAATCTGGCATCGTTAAGTCATGCATTGCTTTAGTTCCGCTATTGGAAAAAGGCATTGGTAACACAATTCGAATTTCATTTAATGGTAATCGAAAAGATGAAATTAAAATTGCCAAAACGTTGCTTAATAGCATGGGTTTTAATATCCCATACTACAACATTGTTGCATGTCCGTTGTGTGGTCGCAATCAATATAACACTAATAAGTGAGTCGAAGAAATAGACCAATATTTAGAAACTAAACATTTGGCTATTAAAATTGGAATTATGGGATGCATTGTTAATGGCCCAGGAGAAGCACAAGGATGTGACATCGCAGTTTGTATAAAAGATAAAAACACAAGTTTCTTGTATGAAAATGGAAAACAAACTGCTGAGATCAATAATAATGATGTAATTAAAATATTAAAAGATACTATTGATAAGAAATATAATCAATCTCTAAAATACTATGCAAAGCTTAACAAGTAAGATTAATAAAACTGAATTTAGAAGAATAGATACTTTGTATAAAGTATTTAAGCAAAAAGATTTGAAAAACGATAATCTTTTAGCATTTTACAAAACTAAAGATTTAGCAATAAGTGTTTTTAAAAACGGAACCTTGTTATTACAAGGTGAAGAAGCAGCAATTCTCAATTTTGGAAAAAAAGTAGCAACCACTCCAGTTAAGAAATCCTTAAACAAAGATATAGATGGTATGGTTGGAATGGACGAGGTTGGAACTGGTGATTATTTTGGACCTATTGTTACTTGTGCTTGTTATGTTCCAAATGTATGCATTGATAAAATCAAATCTTTAAAAGTTAATGATAGTAAGAAATTAGAAGATTCTTACATAAAGAAAATTGCAAAAGATCTTAAAAAATTAGTAATAGCTGAGGTTTGTGTTTGTCAACCACTTGTTTACAACAAAATTATTGATAAGTTCGATAATAGTAATGTTGTTAAAGCGATTTGTCACAACGATTCTTTAACTAAGTTAACTATGAAGTTAAAAGCTCAACATTACAAGGTTGTTCTTGACCAATTTGTTGCGCGTAATAATTATTATAAATATCTTGAACAAGCAAAATCTAAACCTGCCTACATCGATATCATTGAAATGAAAGCTGAAAGTAAATATCTATCAGTTGCATGTGCAAGTGTTATTGCGCGTGATGCTTTCCTAACATACATGGACAAGTTATCAGCTAAAGCTGGAGTTAAATTGCCACGTGGTTCTGTAGAAAAATCAAAAATAATTGCAGTTGGAAAACAAATTATTAAAAAAGAAAAGCTTGTTAACTTTGCTAAGCTTCATTTTGATTCCATCACTGGCGAAATACTAAATAAATAATTAATACTTTATTTTTACTAAACAAAGGCCGCAAGCAGGAGCTTTATAAGTCGCTTGTCCTTTTTTTGGTTGACTAAGTCATTGTTTGATGTCAGATGCGGAAATCTTATTTTCGTTTAGTGCAATCATTGAACCAACCATCATTCGCACTTGACTTCTTAAGAAACCTGTTCCGGTAATAGCAATTTTAACAATGTCTTTTTGCTTTCTTATATATATTGATAAAATTTCACGTTGTAATGATTCACCAGATCGCTCATCAGTTGAAAAGGATAAAAAATTATGCTTTCCTAAAAATACTTTGTTTGTCTTTTTTAATAAACTAATATCTAGTGGTTTATTATATTGATAGATATGATTAGATTCAACTGCATTAATAGTAGAACTAGTATTAATAGAATATATATAAGTTTTATTTTTTGCATGGAATCGAGCGTTAAAATCTTTTCTAGCTTTTTGAACTTTAATAATTCTGATGTCGTAAGGAAGTGTTTTATTTAATGCTTCTTTAATTTGTTTAGGGGTTATTTGAACATTTTCAAAATCAAAATGGATGACTTGTCCTAAAGCATTAACTCCAGCATCAGTTCTACCGGAAGCATAAATCTTAACAGACTGAGAAAAAACATTTTTGATTGTTTTTTCCAAAATGCCTTGAATGGTTTCTTGTCCAGGTTGTTTTGCCCAACCATGGTAGTTACTACCATTGTATGATAATGTTGCTTTGTACCTTTGTTTCATAACTATATATTGAAGCAATCAATTACTGTGAATGGATAAATTATAACTTTACATGCACATAAATATATAAATAACGCTAGCAAGGAAATTAAAATCGCAAATGCGACTCAATTAGATGGTCGGCAATGGTAGACTCTATATTTTGTTCTGCCGGCTCTAGGAACAAAGTTTCTGGTTTCCATAGCGTCAGATAATCTATCGGCGTGACTAAAACTTGCAGCAAACATCGGAATCACTAATGATCCTACTGCCTTTAATTTTGATGGTAGATATCCGTTTCTAAAATCAACACCCCTACATGCTTGTGCACTAATAATCTTATTTGCCTCATCAAATAAAGTTGGAACAAATCTTAGCGCAATTGCGACAATATAAGACAATTCAACAACAGGAACTTTAATTCACTTAAGTGGTCAGAAAATATGACTAAATCCGTAAGTCAATTGCATTGTTGAGGTTGTGTTAACTAATAAACTAAATACTGCGAGCATGCTAAATAATTTAATAGTTATGCTAATCGACGTAATCAATATTTGACTACTTAATCCATACCATGGACTTGAATAACTTAAGTATCATGTTACACCTTCAATGCTAATTGAGGCATGTGAACCTATTGGTTCGATTGAAACTAGAATATTAGACACATGCCCACCTCATATGCATCCGTGTGTTCAATAATACGATTGATCACCAATTATTAATCTATTTATTTCCCCACGATCAAATAAAGATAATCAATTACTACCTCATAATTGATATTGATTAACAATCCTTAGCCCTGGGTTCTTAGCTACTAATCAGTTGATTAGAAACACAAAAATAAATAAAATTAACAATGTTTTCAAAATTGTTATTAGTTTTCTTTTTGGTAGTTTGGCTGAAATTCATAAGCCGATGATTAAAAATAAAATAGATAATTGTCCCACGATAGTAACTGGTAAAAAAACTAAAACAATCAATATGATTGCACAAACTAATTTGAGTGTGGGGTTAAATTTATTTAAGAAAAGAGGTCGTTCTTCTAAAGGTGTTCTAAACGAATAACGCATTATAGGCCTCCTTTCTTTATTCCTAAAATCAACTCAGTTAGGTTTTTAGGCTGCAATTCTAATAAATATGAATAATCTTTTTTCTCATGTATCAATAAATTGATAGTCTTTATTACGTTTGGTTGTCTTAAACCAACTTCATCTAATAATTCATTATTAGTAAAAATTTTATATGGACTACCAGTCTTATATAGTTGATTGTTATACAAAACTAAAACTTGATCAGCTACATCTAGAACATTGTCCATATTGTGAGTAACAATAATTATTGTTTTACCTTTTTGTTTTAATTGTTTTATTAATTGATTAATAAGTGCTTGACCATGTGGATCTATTCCAGCCATTGGTTCATCAACGATAATAACATCTGACTCAATAGCTAAGATTCCGGCAATAGCAACAAGACGCTTTTGACCATTAGATAAATCAAAAGGATTTTCATTTAATAATGAACGGTCCAAGCCAACTAAATACATATATTTAGAAGCAATTTCCTTGGCTTTTGCCTTATTAACATGATAGTTAATTGGGCCATACATAATATCTTTCTCAACTGTATCCTTAAATAGTTGATATTCGGGAAATTGAAAAACTAATGCAACTTCTTTTCTAATGTCTTTATACTTGCGTAACTTTCTTTTTTTTGGATCAATATAGTAATCTTTAATAAATATTAAACCACTCTTGCTTCTTTTTAATCCATTTAAATGACTAACTAATGTTGTTTTACCTGATCCAGATTTTCCAACAATAGCATATACTTTATTCTTTTCAAAGGAATAATCAAACTTATCAATTAAAATTGATTTATATTTCTTAGAACCAACCGTAATAGTTAAGTTATCACATGTGATAACATTATTAGTATTGAGATTTTTATTAATAATTTTATCTTTCATGTGCAATCTCTCTTACTAATTTGTTCAAATTCGCTGTTGGTTTCTTTCCTAGTGCTTGCGATAGTTTAAAAACAAACGGTTTATCTAATGATAAAGATTCTAAGTTTGTCTTGCCAAAAATATGGTTAGGGTCACCAATAGCAACAATCTTATTCTTTGGATTTAATTTATATCCGATTGCTT
>JAKSVR010000017.1 GCA_024427105.1 Mycoplasmoidaceae bacterium
CACCGGAAGTCAAATCTTCATATATTGGAAGTCTCAAAGTTACGGGATATACCGATGAAGAAGGATTTACTTATGGTTCTGCAACCGCTTCCGGTGTACCGATTGGCGAAGGAATGTGTGCATTAAATAACACACAACGGCAAGAATTGGGTATCTCTTATGGAGATAAGATTTACATAGAGGGATTAGGAACTTATACCGTTGTAGATTGCGGATGTAGATATGGCGTAGTTGATGTATGGTTTTGGACGAATGCAGAAGCATACGCCGTAACAGGATATTACGATGTTTACTATAAAGATAAAAATGCTAGAATAAGAAAATAAAAAATGCAAGCATAAGCCTGCATTTTTTAACATTAATTTAGCAATTATTAGTTGTTTGAAACAATTGATAATTGTGCATCAATGCTTTGAATATTTGCAACTTGAGCAAGTGTCAATCCAGCACTATTAATAGCATCTGAAATTGCATTTGCTGCAAATTGAATACTATATACAGAATCTTGAGTTTCACTACTGTTTTGGTCTTGACTAATAGCTTGACAAGTATATTTAGTATTGTCTATAGACAATAATTGGCTACTACCATCTTTGTAGTTTAGAACAAGTTGTAATGCATCAGCTCTTTCTGAAGCAATGTTTTGTTGTAATTGCATATTGCAAGTTGATACAGCATATTTGCTAAGTGTTGTTACAAGAGCAACTGCATTTGATGATGCTAGAACACCAGCTTCATTACTATTAGCAGCAGTCAATACAACTCTCTTTTCGCCTACACTATGTACGAATGAAGCAGCAGCACTTTCTGACATGTTTTGTAAACTAGTGTCAAAAGATAGCGAATATTGATTATTTACAGCTGCATCACTAACTGTTCCTTCAACTGTAATGTCATCATAAGTTACACCACTTCCTAATATTACTTTTGTTGAACCATTATCATCACAGAATGGGAAATATTCAACAAATGGTTCTAAGTATCTATCTGTGCTAGTTTCCTTTAATCAAACATTTGTAACTTTTCCATTTCCAGTAGCACCATTGTATGGAACTACAGTAAGCATTTCAGTGTCTCCAAGGTTTGAACCACTTCAATATGAAACTCTATTTTCTAGTGAATCAGTATATATAGTTTGACCTTGAGCATTGTTATAAGCTAAACTCAAAGTTGTAGAACAAGCTGAATCAATTGTAACATCATTTAGGGCTACTTTTTCATCATATGTTGTATTACCTTCAATTGTTGGAGTTAGACAGAATGTAATATTATATCCATAATATCTCATGAAGTTTCTGTCAACAGTTACATATTGATAAGTTCCATCTTCTGATCAATTTTGAGTGATATAACCGTTATCGAAGGCAACTTTTAATGATGAACCAACAAAGCAATAAGCATTTACACCACTATATGTTGTGTCATTTTCACTATTTATAACCTTAATGTGATCAATTACAAGGTTACCATTAGCGTCGTATTCAGGATTATCATATGTAATTTGTGCATCATAATTATTGCAATATACGCTAACAAAAGAAGCGTCATTCATGTTACTTTGACTTAATTGAACATTAAGTGTAGCACCTGAATTAAGTAATTCTTGTGTCTTTGCTTGTGATACAGTAACTATTATGTTAGAATAACTATCTGCATCTTTGAAATTAAATTGATAATCAGTAAATGGTGCAAAAGCAATAGCATCATTTGATACTGAGTTAGCTGACATGCTAACAATACCAACAGCATATGCTGCGTTTGCATCATTGCTAGAAGCTGTACGAACAATTGTAAAGTTTAATGTTCCATTAGTTGAACTAATACTTTGAGTGTCTACAGCATATGAACTAGCTACAGCACCTGTAAGGTTAATAGCTATATCGCTTTTTTCATTATCGTTACTCTTGCAAGAAGTAACAAGTCCCAAAGGTAATGAACTAGCTACTAAGCCAGCCATTGCTACAAAGGGAATTAATTTAGTTTTTTTCATGTTAATATATTAATCTCTTTCTGTAAACCACATGCATTTGGTTTACATTATTATTATATAAATTACATAATAAAATTAAATAAAAAATTGTATTAGATAACTAAGTTAAATCCATTCATGATGGTTAACCTTCATATATAGTCGTTTTGTTAGTTCGGCTACAACAATATAACCTAGGATTATACCTACTAATGCCGCCCAGAATAATGGGTTTAAATGGCATGATTCATAGACATTGCCAGCAAATCTTAAACCATAGTTTAAACCAGGGATATATGGAACAGCAGCCAAGAAGACAGTTGAGGCTACTGTTGATAATACAACTGGTAATGATGGGTTAGTTTGAATAAAGGCAATTTTTCGACTTCGAAGAACATAAATGATGATAGTTTGACTAACTGCTGCTTCAATAAATCAGCCAGCATTAAATAACATAATATGTTCTGGACTATTTGTGTTATAGCCAAAACCAAAGAATAGAACAATAAACGTTATCACATCAAAAATTGTACTAATTGGCCCTAAGATCACCATGAATTTAATAATTGACAGGGCATTCCAATTCTTTGGTGTTTTTAAGAACTTATTATCAATTGCATCCCAAGGGATGGACAATTGAGTAAAGTCATAGAATAAGTTCATAAAGATGATTTGAATTGGCATCAATGGGTTGAATGGTAATCAACATGCAGCAATTAACATTGATAACATATTACCAAAGTTACTACTTAATGAAATCTTAATGTATTTCATTATGTTAGCAAATGTTCTTCTGCCTTGTAATGCCCCATTACCAAGAATCTCTAAGTCTTTTTCTAATAAGATTACATCAGCAGATTCTTTAGCAATATCAACAGCAGTATCTACAGAGATAGCAATATCTGCTGCTCGCATTGCTGGAGCATCATTAATACCGTCGCCCATATAACCAACAACGTGTTTATTAGCCTTAATAGCATTTACGATGTTGGCTTTTTGTTCAGGTGAAAGTTTAGCAAAGATTGTAGTATCTTTAACCTTTTCTTTTAGTTGTTCAAAACTCATTTGTTCAATTTCATCACCAAGTAGGATTTTGTTAAATCCTAATCCTAATTGTTGGCAAATGTATTTTGTTACCTTTTCATTATCACCAGTTAAAATCTTAACTTGAACACCTTTATCAAGTAAGTCTTTTACAGCTGATTTAGCTGACATTTTTGGTGGGTCAAGTAAGGCAATATAACCAACTAACATTAAGTCTTTTTCATCTTCATCACTAAAGGCTTCATCTTTTAATAATTGTTCATGGTTTGTAGCAACACAAATAACACGCATTCCATTCTCATTTAAGATAGAAATTTGCTTATAAATTTTATTTCTCCATTCACTTGTTAAATCAACAGTTTTGCCATCAACTAAAACCTTTGAACAAAGATTGATAATTTCTTCAGAAGCACCTTTGGTGATTAATCGTTTTTCACCCTTTTCATCTAATACAATAATTGACATTCTTCTTCGTTCAAAGTCAAATGGAATTTCATCAACTTTTTTGTATGCTTTAACTTGTTCTAATAAATGACTTTGTTCAGCTCGTTCAACAATCGCTTTATCAATTAAGTTTTTTAAACCAGTTTGGTGGTATGAGTTGATACAACCATATAAAAGAACATTATTATCTTGTTTTCCATTAACATTTAAGTGCTCTTGTAAAATAATGTGATCTTCAGTTAATGTACCAGTTTTATCCGTACATAAAACGTCCATTGCCCCAAAGGTTTGGATGGCATTAACGTTCTTAATGATGGCTTTCTGTTTTGAAAATTTAATTGCCTCTTTGGTTAGATTCAAGGTAATAATCATCGGCAGCATTTCAGGAATAATTGCAATCGCAGCAGCCAATGAGAAAGTTAATGATTCAACCCATGGTTGTTCCATTCCACCAATTGAAAATTGGTTCTTTAATCCTTTGATGATAAAGATAATCATACACATGATTGCCATGGTAATTAAAATGATGTGACTAACTTTTTTGATACCCTTATCGAAACTTGTTTGTGGTCGTTTAGCACCAACAGCTCTAGCAACTTTTCCTAAGAATGTTGCACTACCAGTTTGTATCGCTACACCATAAGCCGATCCAGAAGCAACAGTTGTACCCATAAAACAAATATTGGCACAACTTAAAGCATTAGTTGCGTCAGGAATGGTTTTAGCAATCTTTTCTACGGGTTCAGATTCACCAGTTAATGCTGATTGAGTAATGAATAAGTCTTTTGCATACAAAAGACGCATATCAGCTGGAACCATGTCACCAGCAGCTAAATGGATAATATCACCAGGAACAATTTCTTCAATTGGCATTTCCCTTTTAATGCCCTCTCGTTCAATAGCCGCAGTAGTATTAATCATCTCATTTAATTTTTCACTAGCTTTACCAGATTTAAAGTTTTGGATAAAGTTTAATGTTCCTGAAAGAACAATCATACCAATAATAATTCCAAAACTAACTCATTCACTAACATCAATTGATTTTGATTGGAATACAGGTAATAAGATAGTTAATAAACCAACAATTAATAAGATTAAGGTAAATGGGGTAACAAAAGCTTGGAATAAGGTTTTGTATCAAGTAACCTTATTCTTATTAACAATTGTATTTAAACCAAAACGATCGACTTTCTTTTCGATTTGTTCTTCCCTTAAACCATTTTCTGAAGTTTCAAAATCATTAAGAATAGCCTTAGGCAGTTTCTTAGCTTGTTCAACTAGAAACTGTCCTTGTTTTTCGGTAATATAAAGTTTTCTTTTCTCTTTTCTCTTAGACATGTTTTTGACATGCTAAACAAATCAAAGGTAGATTAGAAAGACATATTAGGAATAAATATGTCGTCATCATCTAACTGTGTCGATTCACTTACCATATTTACCCTTTCTCTAATAATTATGTTTATTATACAATAAACATAAAAAAAAGAGGATGAACCTCTTTTAACTTGCTCAAATTACTGCCATACGATTGACATTACGAGTTATTTTATCGATTTGGTTATTCATAAAGTCTCAACGTAAATTACCTTGAGAATCAAATTCATCATAGTATGAGAATGAAGTTGGGTCAACATTTGGACTAACTGTTCCTCATAATGAGCAGTTTTCTAATACTGGAACATCAGCATATAGACGAACTTGTTCGCAATTACCTTTAAATCCTTTTTCTGAATATTCATAAGCTTCATGTTCAGGGTTTCAGAAGGCAGCTGTTCCTTTATAAGTCAACATAAATGAGTTGAAATATTCTCTTCCATCAGCACCCATTTGCATTCCACCTTGGTTACGAACTAGCGGAGCAATAACATCTCATAAGAAACTATAATCATGGCCCAAAATGTTTTGTAAACAATCTTTGTTACGGAAATTATAAACATCAATGAAACCTTTTATGAACAGTTCACCACCAACAAGGGAAGTAAGAGCAGTTGATGAACAGTTAAACAATACACAGTCTTGGACATATCCTTTAGCATCACTACCAGAAACACTTAATGATTGTAAAGTGTTATTGAATAATAAATTGTCTTTTAAATAACCGACAACATTGCCAAATACAACCGCACCCTTAGGGAAATTTGTAAATGTATTATAAGCAGCATAACGTGGTTCTCAGTCACCATCACCCATCTTTGAAAATTCAAAGTCAAAGTCAGCACCAGCTTTAATTTGTGCATCACTTGCACCTTTCATTGTGGTATTGATTAAACCACCAAGATATATATTGTCAGCTAGATAACTAGATTCAAAACAAGCAGTATAACCGTTTCCATACACAGTTCCAAGATGATTTAATTCATCATTACGTTTATATGGAATATTATCTTTAGCGTCATCTTCTAAACCAACATTTGATTGTAAGACAGCATTTTTTCGATTCATAAATGCATCTTGACAATAAACATTAATACCTTGAACAGGAATAAATTCATATTTAGCACGAGCTAATTTAGATGGAGTTTCAATATTAATAGTGACATTTTTATACTTTAATTCAAATTTATTTTCATACATTTCATATGGAGTATATAAATCATCCTTACTAAATTTAATTTTGATGCAGTCATGAGCAATATCATATTCTGGACGAGCATATGTATGATGGTAAGATGACATTTCTACATGAAGTTGACTATAACATCTAGCTTTCTCTGTAGGATCAGTAATTAGATGATGACGGTAGTCATAAATTTCAATTGGTAAGCAATAATAATCTAGAATTCCTTCTTGCTTACTATACATTGATTCATTACCATAGACATGAACCTTTTGGAAACCTCTTTGGTCAGACAATTTAGCGTTATCGTGGTTAGGTAAAACAATTCTTGAAACTTCTTCACGACTAAGTTGGTATTGTTTTGCAACATCTCCACCAGCCTTCTTATATAGAATTTTAATAACTTTGTTATATCCAGGGTGATCAACTGTTGCAGCTGGGATATGCGAAACAACAATATGATTGTTTACGATATCAACTTGTTCTGGATTTTCATCAAATTCTCAGTCGAAGTTTTCTTCATAGAATTCTTCATCAACAAGAGCATCACCGATTTGGATTGTTAAACCACATTGGGTTTTAGCACAAGGGAAATATAGAGTATTAACTTGACCTGATACATTTGAGTCAGCCTCTTTTATTGAGAAATCAGTAATTGTTGATGGACTTAAATGATTGATTTTAAATTCTTCACTATAACCAGTATGGTTAGAAGTTAATACAATTGTATTTTCTCCCATATCCATATTGCCTAACACAATTTTGTTATCCACAATTTCAATTGGTCGATCATTATAAGTGACACTAACAGCATCTTGTGATACAAGTGGTAAGCATTCAACATTTAAAACTAAACTATCAATATATGAAGTATTGATGTTGTCGCCTGATTTAAGTTTTTGACCATGGTAATATAAATTGAATTTATTGATTGCTGGTTCTTCAATTTTAACATTTATATAGAAGATAAAGTCACCTTCATCAATCATAATAACATCACTGCCACAACCACGACCATTAGGATTGATTGATATGTCAAATGTTACCTCTGTTTCATCCTCTGAATGTGTAACTTCACAAATAGCATCGTTAGATACATATTTGATGTCTTCTGGTTTAAAGTAGTCTGCAAATGAAGTTATTTTTTGTGATAGTTCAACAGTATCAACTTTATAAGTTATAGGGCCAGTCATATCAGGTGATAAAGTTATTGTTTGGCCTGATTGAACTTTTTGTCCTTCGCTATCAACAAGGGAGAATTTACCAATTCGATTAAATGTACTCTTAAGAATATAGTTTTCAGTTTGTCCATTTAATGAAGCATTAATGTTAACATAACCAGCTTGGTTAAAACGAACTTGGTAACCATATTGAGTTTGACCAATTGTTCCAGTTTCTGGAGTATCAAATTCAAAACTGAAATCTGGTGTTCAATTACTTCCATCAGCTTTAGTTGCAGTGTTTGGATAAATACCAATTTGTCCAGTGTCAATTTTTGAACCAGGCATTGGAGAAATATTTAAATTTGTTTCAGTTGTAGTATAGAACGGATAATTATCATCAGCGATGATACTAACTGCATCTTGTTCAACAACCACATTAATTGTCATATCAGGGATTAAAGGTATTTTGTCATAGTATAAATACATTTCACCACAATTAAAACCTCAATAAGGGATTAATGTATTAGCTTGAATTTCATAGTCAAAATCGCTTTGGATAAGAGCAATGTTTGGATGAAGATCAACACCATTTTTGTCAACAAAGCGATACTTCTTACCAGCAGTTATAACAACATTTTTTCCTTCTTCAACAGTAATAGTTTCAGGTTCTTTGCTTCCATCTCAAACTGCAGAAAAGCTTTTACTAATTTCTTCGCCATCAATATCTTCAAATGTTGCAACGATAGGAATTGAGTGAGCAGCAGGTGCACCTTCAATAGAATGAGTTCAGCAAAGCATACCTTGTTCTAGTGCTTCAGAGTTAAGATATTGTTTATCCATATCATTTTGAACACTTCATTCAATATCAACGTTTTTGCTTGGCAAAGCATCAAGATTTAAATTATTTCTTAATGGGTATAAGTAAGAATCATTAACAAAAACATCTTCTTCTTTAAAAATATTGTTTGGATTAACCTTGCTTGTAATATGAACAACACAATTATCGATTTTCTTTGCTTCGGTACCAATTGTTACTTCAGCAGATAAAGTTGCATAGCCAACACCTGTAACTTTTAAACGGCGGTTTTCTACTTTAACAACATTAGGATTTGAAGAAGTAATTTTAGCTTTAGCTAAAAGTTCTGGATCATTTGGAAATACATTTCAATTGATATTTTTTTCATCGATATATGGATCTCCACCTGTATAGTTTTCATATTTATCAGTGAAACTATAACAGTTAAATGCTACATCAGCGGCATTTTGGCATGTTGATGTTATTTTCTTCTTAAGTGTTAATGATGGTTTGTATACATATGTAATGTTAAATTCACATTCACCTGGTTTAAGAAATTGAACTTTTCCATTTTCATCAATTGTAGCTATTTCTGGTTTTGTAGAAACATATTTAAAGTCAGAAGACTTAATTCTTCCTGATTCAGAATCTTCAGGGAAGATTTTCATTTCATCAAATAAATCAAAACGATCTTTAGTAGTGAATTCATCTGGATTTTCAAATTCAATAGCTGTTACTCCAGGACCAACGTTAACATTAACTGAATCACGGATCTCAGGTTGGCCTTCTTGTTCTTCAACACAATAAGTTACTTCAATTGGTGTAGATTCTTCAGTTGATTCATCATGAGCAATTAATAAACCATCAGTAGTAACATCAAGGACATTAGTTGCTGGTGCTATAAAGTTAACAGTTGGATCGATTGTTTCAGCTAAATCATCATATGGGATTGCATTAGCATTCAATTGCATAGTTTCATTTTGACCAACATAGCAATTATGCTTTGGTGCATTAGTGATTTCAATTCTATGAATTTTATCATCAGTAACTTTAACTGGACAAGTAGCAGTGATATTTTTATTTTCTTTAGAAATAGCAATAATATCAGTTTCACCAAAGTCTTTAACAGTTAGTAAACCATTATCATCAATAGTTGCTACATCTTCATTTGTGCTCATGTAGTAAATTGTTGGTTCAGTTGCATTAAAAGGTAAAACGTGAGCATACAATTGCTCAACTACTGGGTTGCCATCTTTATTGGTTGGGTATGGTGTATTGTTTGGACATTTTTCAATAAGTGAGTCACGGTCAAATTCAACTGCAGTAACAAACACATGGGTGTAGTCCTTAACTAGCATTCCACTAACAAATAGTAGAACAATAACAATTAATGGGAATAAAGCCAAAAAGAAGGCGGTTATCTTTTTCATAGTATATTTATTATATATAACAAAAAAAATAAAAAATAACAAAGTTATTTTTTATTTCATAATTTTTATTTTGCTTCGATCTTAGCGTACTTCTTTTCAGCTGTGAATCAGAAAATACCAAAGTTTATTCCAGCATAAACAAACATTAAAGCAAGAACAATTCCATGGCAAATACTTGAAGAAACACCAACAATTCCATCAACAACGATAACAAATACAGCAGCAATTGCTGTAACAAATAAAGCAATTAGTAGTTGGACAACAACGTTACTTTCGTTTGGCGATGAGTTGTTAACATCAATCTTTGGTCGAGCTAAATTTAAATTAATTCCATTGAAAGTAATACCAATTAGGAAGAATAAAGCCATAAAGAATAAGAAGACAACATCAACGGCTGATAATCCCATTACTGCATCTTGTTTGCTATTAGCAGTAGCAGCTAAAGAAATAATACACAATAGCATTGTTAAGAAGGCAACAGAGAAGTTAACTAAGGCTTTAGCAAGTAATTGCTTACGATAAGAAATTGGTGAAACTTTAGTAATGTAGAATTGATTTCCTTCACGAGAAATTGCATTAGCAGAGAATGACCCAATTAGAGAAAGAATGATGAACAGGATCATAAATGCAAAACCAAAGAAGATGGTATTTCCGGTGTGTGATTGTCCAACCATTTGAACAATATCAGCAACTAAATATGTCATTATTGGCATAGCAAAAGCAACACCTAAATAGAAATAAGCATATGTTTCAGTTCGAATAATTTGTTTAACTTCTTTTAAGAAAATAGTTTTAAATGCAGGATCACTATTAATCCTAGTTTGTCTAACAGAAGTTAATGATTCTAGACTTGTAGCTGATGTTGAGAACTTACGATATAAAGGTTTAGTGATAGCAACACCAATTGCCATAAAACCTAATGAAATTCCTAATACAATTAGGAAGTTAATTCCAACACTTTCCATAACTGCAATTTGTGATGTGAAATAACATGGATTGTATGGTTTGTTCATACGGTCAAGGAAGTGAGCAATTCCTTCCATAACTTCAACGTTGTTCTTAGCATGAACATATCAGTCAGCCATGAATCGTAATATTAAACTATAAAGAGTTAAAACAATAATAAAACCAAGAATAAAAATAACTAATTTAGCAATGTGTTTATTAGACAAATAGCTAACCAAGAACATGAATGGCACAGAAATAACTAATGAGATAGCATAAGGAATTAATGGTAATAACAAGGATGCAAATAAAGATGCAAATACAAAACCAAATGCAATGCCAACATTAACACTTTCTTGACCTGATGAAGCAATTGCTGCACCATAAACTAACATAACTGGTCAGAAGAAAAGAATAGAGAAGAATAATAAACGAATGTAAATACTAATTATCTCTCCGACATAACGTTGAAATGTCGTTAGTGGCAAAGAGGTTATAAGTCGAATATCTTCAGGTCGATATAAACGCTTACATTGTATTGCAACAGACATGACTAGTAATGCTAGTTGAGCAATAGTAAAGATTGCAATAGCAATAGATTTACCAGGAATTTTAGTTGATTGGGTAACTAATGATCTTAGTAAGAAAAATAAAAAGACCATGATAGCAATAAAAACTAAAGCATCAACTACATATCGAACAATTTTACGTGATAATTTTTGTTGTCTAGCAGCAGTAAAAGATAACTTCGTTTGAAGTCTAATATATGGTAATGTTTTTTGTCAAAACATTACAAATCTAGATGAAGCTTTTTGAACTGTTGGTTTCGTTTCCATAATTATTTAGCAGGTGCTTGTTCAACAGGTTGTTGTGGTTGTTGAGCAGTAGTTTCCCCACGAGTAGTGTTTGTTAAAGACATAAAATGTTTTTCTAATTCTTCAGTAGTTTTATATGGAGAATTGTGCATGTCAATTAGATCAACAATTTTACCATCATTGATAATTGCAACAATATCACAAATATGACTTACGGTATAAATGTCATGTGATGAGAATAGTACAGAGTTTCCTTTATCAGCATATTCACGAATATAATCCATAACAATTTTCTTTGTTTGTGGGTCAAGACCTAACATTGGTTCATCAAGGATTCACAATTTAGGTTGATGTAATAAACTAGCTACTAAACAAATTTTTTGTTTCATACCATGTGAATATGAAGAAATTTGTTTATCTAAAGCATATTCAATATCAAATTTTTGAGCATAATAATGAATTCATTTTTCTTTATCAGCCTTTTTAACACCAAATAGACTTCCCATGAAGTTTAAACATTCTTTGCCACCTAATTTTTCGTAAATAGAGTGGTCATCAGATGTATAACCAATGGTTGCTTTAGCCTTAACAGGTTCCTTTTGAATATCAAAACCATTAACAATAATTTGCCCTTTATCAAAAGGAAAGATACCACAAATACTTTTAATGGTTGTAGATTTACCTGCTCCGTTTTTACCTAATAAACCAATTACTTTTCCATCAGGTAATTCAAAGCTAATATTTTCAGCAGAGTAGCGAGTTGCTCCCTTATACTTTTTATAGAAATTAGAAACTTTTAGCATAGTTAATTAATTATACTTAATATTATTTAAATATAAAAAAAATAAGGTTTTGCCTTATTCTTTTAAATTATTTTTTTGAACTAGATTATCAATTCTTTGGTCTAATTTATCAAGACGAGTAATAATTTCAAGTAGCAATACGCGTATAGAAGGTTGTTTAGATGTGATTTTCTCTACATCTACTATTTCCCCTTCTAGTGTTCTGTTTCATAAACATTGCATAACTTTAATCTTCATAATGATTATAAAACATCATTAAAAAATTATTTTGGATTCAAAACTAACTTAGTTACTTTATCAAAAAGCTTCTTATTTTTATCATCAGTTAGGAATTTAATAGTTCCTTCTTTACCTTGGGCTAATTTCTGATCACCAAAATAAAATCATGATCCACTCTTTTGAATGATGTTACTAGCAATTGCATTTTCAATAATTTCTGCAACATTATCAAAACCCTTATTGAAATAAATGTCTAGGTAGCAAGACTGCATTGGTGGTGCAACTTTATTTTTAACAATTCTTGCTAAACTTCTAATTCCAATAATATTAGTTCCAGATTTTAAAGCCTCAATTCTTTTTAATTCAATTCGTAATGATGAATAGAATTTCATTGCTCAACCACCAGGCGTTGTTTTGTTGTCGCCAAACAAAATGCCAACCTTCTCACGAATTTGATTAATAAAAATCACAGTTGTATTGTATTTTGCCATCACAGTTTGCAAAATTCTTAAACCTTTAGACATTAGTCGAGCATGAAGACCAATGTTTTGATCTTCATATTCACCATTAAGCTCTGCTTCAGGGACTAATGCTGCAACTGAATCAACAACGATTAAATCAATCATTCCTGTTTTGATTAAAGCTTCGACAATTGCAAATGATTGCTCGCCAGTTTCTGGCTGAGCCAATAAAAGTTTCTTAGTATCAACACCATTAGCTTGACAGTATTTACTGTCTAGGGCGTGCTCAACATCGACATAGGCGCATTTTCCGCCAGAACGTTGGCAAGAGGCAACTGCTTGTAGAGCTAAAGTTGTCTTGCCACTACTTTCATTACCATAGATTTCAATAATCCTTCCCTTAGGGTAACCACCAACACCAATAGCTTTATTTAAGTTAATACTTCCTGTAGAAATTACATCACAGGCAATAGCTTTGGAATTATCTAGGCTCATTATTGAACCTTTACCAAACTGTGTTTCTAATTCTTTGATTGTTTCTTCAAATAAATTTTGTTTTTCCATAAAATGTTTGTTTGTTCTCCAATAAGAGATTGACCAAAAAATTTTTTAATTTACGAAATTTTTTTCAAAATTTCACAAAATTGGAAAGTTAATAATAATTGGTAATTATTCGTAAAGGTGCATCATTTGTGGGTAAAAGTGTCGTTGAAGGTTACAATATCAGCTAATTTTTCAACTTTAGAAATTTGTGAATTTTTTGCACGATTTAGAATGTTTTCATAGTATGAAAGCATTTCATGATAATAATGTCTATTGGTTTTAGCAATCTTGGCTTTTAATGCCTCTAGATCACCAATTTCCTTCATTAATTGGTTAATTTTTTGTTCATAGTCAACATTTAATATTTGTTCATAAGCAATTTTATTTTTGTTAGTTAACTTTGGAATTAGGATGAAAACAATTAGATAAAATAAACCAATTGCAAAGCAAGTAAAACTTAAACCAACATAAGCAGCACCATATGTAAGTGGATTATTTGAATGCAAATCAATTGCAAAGATGATTCCAGCAATTAATACTAAAAGCAATAAAATAGCAATAACTACAATTCATAAAACTGATAATCTTGTTTTAGAAAATAATCGGTTCTTACTATATATATAGTGAGAATAGATAAAAGCACTAGCAATAATTTCCATTGCAAGTAATAAACTAAAACCAACAATTAAAGCAATCTCCATATTAACGTTTTAATCCTTTAATTAAATCTCATAGTTTGTTTAAAACAAAAGCAACACACTCATTAATTGTATCGGTGCGGTTTTTAAAACTAGAATTGAATTGGAAATCAAATAGTTTATCAAAAGCTTTAATGCAAATATATGCCATTCCACTTGGTTGTCCTTCAATTGGATTAGCAATACTGGCATTGCCAGTTACAGAGATAGCAATGTCAGATTGAAAAGAGTTTTGGCAACCAATTGCCATTTCTCGAGCACATTGGATGGAAACAGTTCCATATTGATCAATAGTTTCTTTACGCACCTTTGCTAATTTTATTTTTGATTTAGCACTATAAGTAATCATTGAACCTAAAAAACAATTGCTTGCATGTTCAACTAAAACAAGGTTACTAGCCAAAGCACCACCAGTCATGCTTTCGCATGTTGTAATGGTTAAATGTAACTCATTTAATTTTTTAATTATTTGTTCATTAAATTTTGTTGTCATTTTTTAATTTTTTATTTATTTCAACGAAATAAATAATTCCTGAAGCAACTGACATAATTGTTGCAAAATACAACATTAATTGTTGAATTGATCAATAGAAAGCATCATGAACATCTGAACCATTATTAGCAAAGAAGAAGAAAATTAAAATTATTCCAACCATTTGTAAAACAGTTTTGCATTTGCCTCAGAAGTTAGCAGCGACCACAACATTCTTTTTAGCAGCTAAAGCTTTTTGTGCATCAACAGCAACATCACGAGCAATCATAATGACTGGGATAGCAACTGTACAATAACCTAATCAAGCAAAACAAATTAAGACACTATTGATTAAAACTTTATCGGCAATTGGATCTCAGATTTTTCCAAAATCTGAAACTCAATTATATTTTCTAGCAAGAAAACCATCTAATCAATCAGTGACTGCAGCAACCACAAAAAAGCATCCAGACAATAAAACAAACAATGTTATTTTACTAACATAGATTTTTCCTCACCATTTTGGTGTTTGCAAAGTATATATGATTTTATTGTGAACAGCGTCCAACACATAGTGGTTAGCAATTAACAAAGCAACAATTGCGATTGTTAAAAGCATTCTTAGTACTAATAAAATGTTTGGAATATTTTGCTTAGTAAAGATTTTTTTGTGATTGATGGTAAGCATTAGAATCTTAATTCTCCTTCAAATCGTGGGAATGGAATAACGTCTTTAACGTTATCAACTCCAGCTATATACATTAAAAATCTTTCAAAGCCTAAACCAAAACCAGCTGAACGATAATATCCATATTTGCGTAAGTCAAGATATCATTGTAAGCCTTTAGTGTCAATATTCATTTCTTGACAACGTCTGATGATTTTATCATAATTGTCCTCACGTTGGCTACCACCAACAATTTCACCAACACCAGGAACCAATAGGTCACAAGCGGCAACAGTTTTATTATCGCCATTAACTTTCATATAAAAAGCTTTAATTTCCTTAGGAAAATTCATTAGAAAGACTGGAGCATTAAAATGTTGTTCACATAAATAACGTTCATGTTCGGCAGCAAAGTCTTTACCAAAAAAGATGTCGTTGTCCTCAAACTTGTGTCCTTTAGCAATTGCTTCCTTTAGAATTTCAACGGCTTTAGCATAATCTAAACGAATAAATCTTCGATTTAATAAGTTGGTTAAGATTTCATAAGTGTTAACTTTATATTTTTGATTTAAGAAAATAATTTCATCCTTGCACTTGTTTAAAACTTTTGTTACAACATTCTTGAACATTTGTTCAATAACCAATGTTAGTTGTCTTAAATTCATGAAATTAACTTCTGGTTCAACCATTCAGAATTCTGCTAAGTGTCGGTTAGTGTGACTTCTTTCAGCACGGAATGTTGGACCAAAAGTATAAACTTTTTTCATCCCCAAAGCATAGCTTTCAGCATTTAATTGTCCTGACACAGTTAAGCTTGCTGTAGCATTTTGAAAGAATGGATTAGCTGGATCGTCTTTAATAACAAAGTTTTCTCCAGCACCTTCACAGTCATTACTTGTAATGATTGGAGTAGCAACATACACAAAACCTTTAGTGTGAAAGAAACTATGAATTGCATAAGCTAATTCGGTACGAATTCTTGCAATAGCTTGAGTAGTTGTTGCTCGAGATTTTAAATGAGCAATTTCTCTTAAAAATTCATTTGAATGTTCTTTGTTTTGTAATGGATAATCTTCATCAGCTAACTTAAGAAGTTTTACTTCTTTAGCTTCTAGTTCAACTGAACCAGGTTCACGACCTGGTTTTAATAAACCTCTAACTTTAATGGCTGATGCTAATCTAAAAGTTTTAATCTTTTCAAAGTTGGTAAGATTATCTGGTTTGCAAACAACTTGTAAATTCTTGATGGTTGTACCATCATTCATTGCAATAAAAACAATTTTGCCGCTATCACGATTGAACTTTACTCAACCTTCAATCGTTAATTCTTGACCAATTAGTTTTTTATCTCTAATTGCTTTAGCAACATCAACATGTCTCATAGTCTTACCTCTTTGTATTTAATTATTATACTAATAATTAATTATTCTTAATGACTTTAACCAAGGCTGGTTTTAAAATGTGGTCATATAGTTTATAACCAGTATGAATTACTTCACAAATTGTATTGTTTGCTTTGCTTGCATCAGCTACAGTTTCATAGCATTCCATAATTGCTGGTTCAAATTCTTTTCCAACCTCTGGTTGAATTTGAACAACATGCCAATCTTCAAGTAATTTATAAAATTTTGTTAAAAACATTTTGAAACCTTTTTGATAATTAATTAACTTCTCATCAGTTAATTGATAATTACAAGCAATTTCAAATTGATTGATAACATCAATCAAGTCTAAAGCTTGATCCTTAATGGCATATTTCTTAGCTTCAGCTAAGTTTGCTCTAAACTTTGCATCATTTTCATCTTGTTTAAGTTTTAAAATTTTGTTTGCCTCATCCATTTTGAGCAACATTTGGTTTTTGTACTCTTGAGCCATTGCTGTTAGTTCTGATTTTAGAGTATCAATAATTTGATTTCGTTGAGCAATCTCTTTGTCTTTAGTAGTGACTAAAGTTTCTAGGTCAATAATCTTTTTAGCTAATTTAGATTCTTGACTTTCTTCAACCATTTCTTTCTTAGGTTCTTTCTTTGGGGTTAAATTTTTGTCTTTTTTGCTCATTATCTTACCTCTTTCTTAGCACGATCATAATATTTCTTGACTTGATCATTATTATTGTTATCATTTAATATTTTGTTTAGTGCATTGATTTCATCTTTACTATATTTTTGTGGAGATGCATATCTAATGATGACCACTAGGTCACCGTTACTCTTACCAAATAATTTTGATTTATTGTTTTTAATTCCACAGTTAGCTAATTCAAAACGAGCATTATCTGGTGTGCCAGATGGAAGTTTTAAAGTTCTAAAACCATAAGGAGTTGGGACAGAAATTTCACCACCAACAATTGCTTGTAGTGGATCAACCACTACTTCAGTGTATAAAGTGTTTCGCACCTTTTTAAAGACTTGACTTTCATTAAAATTGATGCGAACATATAAATCACCAGTGTATTCTTTATAAGAATGGCCTCTACTAGGGATTTTAACAACTTGTCCATTTTCAATTCCTGGATCAATTTCAATTTCATAAGTTTTATATTCTTCAATATACTTCTTGCCTTTACATTTTGGACAAGGTTTCTTAATTATTTTTCCTGTTCCATTACAATATGGACAAGTTGTTTGACTTTGCATTAAACCAAATGGAGTACGGCGGGATTGAATTAAAATTCCTGAACCTTTACAGTGTGGGCATGTAGTTTGCGCATCAGGTTCGTTAGCGACACCTGAACCATTGCATGTGTCACATGCAGATTTTATTTTTAGAGTTAAATCACGGTTACATCCTAAAACTGAATCTAAAAAATCAATTGTGATTTCGGTTTGAATATTCAATTCATATGGAATTGGATTTTGTCTTCGGCCACCGCTGCGTCTTCTTCCGCCACCAAACAAACCACCAAAGATGTCACCAAGGTCAACATCTTCATCACCACCAAAGGAGAATTTCATTCCCCCTTGTCCGCGACCAAAAAATTCATTAAAGATATCAAACGGATTGCCACCACCAGTAAAACCTTGTTGGTTTAATCCATCAAAACCAAAACGGTCATATGTCGCACGTTTATCTTTATCTGATAATACGGCATACGCCTCATTAATTTCTTTAAACTTTTCTTCTGCATCAGGAGCTTTGTT
>JAKSVR010000018.1 GCA_024427105.1 Mycoplasmoidaceae bacterium
CTGATTTGCACTCAGGGGGTCGAGGGTTTGATTCCCTTAGGCTCCACCATTAAATTAAAAACTAGGTATGCACCTAGTTTTTTTCTTTTGTTATAATATATATATGTAAATAAATAAAGGAGTTTTATGGCAACAAATTCAAAAGCTAAACACTTAACAAGAGCGTTTTCAATTATAGGTATTCTTTTGGCAATAACACTATTTGTATTAATGTCATTTGGTGCATACACCGTTTCTACAGAAGATATTGGTGGAATGGAAACGATTCTAAATATTCTATTACTAATGGGTCCAACAATATTACTTGATCTTGGATTACTTGGTGCATTATTAATCGCTTGAATAGCATTAGGTATTGCTGCTTCAGCAACATCAATTAAAGCGAATGTTCATGGTATTGTTCCACATGCAATTGCTTCAATGGTTGCTACTTTCATATTAGCTGGTACAATTATCCTATTAGGATATCTTGGTACTGCTGACAATGATACAACACTAACATATATCCTAGTTGCAACTATTGCTGCTGGTGTTGCTGGTGCAGTAACTGTTTATGGTTCAACTGCAGGTTTCATTTGCGCTAGAGACATGCAATAATAATGAGTTCACTTGTATTAAAAGTAACCGTTGAAATCCCAAAGGGTTCAAAGGTTAAATATGAATATAATCGAGCTAATAAAGAAATATCTGTCGACAGAATTCTTTATGGCTCTAGTGGTTATCCACAAAACTATGGTTTCCTAAAGGAAGCCTTAGATTGAGATGGAGATGAATTAGATTGTTTGGTTATTGCTGATCAATCAATTGGTACTGGTGTTGTTGTTCCAACAAGAATTATCGGTGCTATGGAAATGATTGATGATGGTGAAACAGACACTAAATTAATTGGTGTAATAGATTGTGATCCAAGATACACACACATTAAATCACTAAAAAATCTTAATCAACATTTATTACTTGAGATAAAAGATTTCTTTGAAAACTACAAAAACTTACAACACAAAAAAGTTATTGTACGTGGATTCAAAGATCAAACATGAGCTGTAAAAGAATATAAAGAATGTGTTTCTTTAATGAATACTTATGGTCAATTACCAAAAGATCAATTCATAAAGAAAATGAAAAAAGCTCATCCAAACAAGTATCAATAAAAAAAAAGAGGTTCAACCTCTTTTTTATTTTTTAAACGGATCCTCTTTGCAACCTTTTGTTAGCTTTCTAACAGTAAGCTTTTGTACTTTAGAGTTAGCAGTTGTTAATTGTGTTCCACTAGTCATTAGGAACTCTTTTGTTTTTTGTAGTTTCTCAATGCTTGCATCAATTGCATCGATAGCTGATTGATAGTTATTATGAGCTCTAGTAACAGTAGCAGCAATGTCCTCTTGCGCATCTTTTAAATTATTAATAAAAGTTTCTTGATCCATAAATTCAAGTTTCTTTTGATTAATAATTTGAATAAGCTCATTATTCTTTGTTAGGCTATCTTTTAAGACATTAATGAAAGCAACAAATGTTTGTGGTCTTACCACATACATTTTTTCAAACTCTCTAACTTTGTAGATTCCATCAAAATTCTTATTATCTTTTTCTAGTTCTGAAATCAATAATGCATATTCACAATTCTTGTTATTTCGATCATCATTAAGTTTCTTAAAGTGATCCTTATTTTTCTTCTTAGATTCAGTAGTATTGTTTTGCGTTTTAACTTCAATTTCAACACTTAATATTTCATTATTATTTTCATCATAATCCTTGAAAACAAAATCACCTTTAGACCCTTTTAAGCTTTCGCTTGAGTTAATAACTTCGTTGTCTTTTCAGAATTTGGCTCTTGGGAAAGCGCCTTGTTGTTGAGCAGCTTCGAATTCTTCTCAAACAAACTTTTCTAATTCTTCGCCCATTGCTTTAGTTGATGGATTACGATGGTCCCAACGATACTCTAGATTCTTAATGTCATTGTCTTTAGAATTAATCGTTTCTTTTAATGAGTTAATTAGCTCATTCTTTTTTGCTTCAGCTTTTAACACAGCAGCATCAATCTTTTCCTGAATGGATGATGAATTATTTTGAATATCTTTATTTAATAAAGCAACTTGTTTTTGCAGGTCAGCAATAATTCTATCCTTGTCATTAGATGCTTTTAACACTTTGGTTTCAGCAAGTTCTTCTGCTTTTTTGTTAGCAAGACTTTCTAATTTAGTATTGAAATTCTTAATTACTGATTTGGTGTCTAAATCAGTTTCTTCTGTAAGATCAATAAAGTCACCTTCTTGTGCGTTTTCTTTTAAAACAAGGGTATCTTCATCTTTTATTAAATATTTAACTTTTTTGCTCATTATTTACCTCCATGTTGTTTTTTAGTTAGAATAACTAAATTGTTAATCATCATCAAAACCGTCATCGGCCCAACGCCACCAGGAACTGGACTTAGTCATCCTTTTAAATTCTTTAATGATTGAGTATCAACATCTCCACACAATTTATTATTTGGGTCACGATTAATGCCAACATCAACTATAACAGCATCATTCTTAAAATATGTTTTATCAAAGAATTTAGCTCTGCCAATAGCAGCTATAACAATATCTGCTTTCTTACATATTGCTTTTAAATTATTTGTGTGTGAGTGGCAAATAATTGGCGTTGCATTTTCTTGTAAGAATAGGGTGGCTAATGGTTTACCAACAATATTACTACGATTAACTATCGCTACAAGCTTACCATCCATAGGTATTCTATAGAATTTAAGTAATTCAATAACACCAGCAGCAGTACAAGGTTTGATTAAATTGATTGTGTCTTTCGATGTTCAAATTTTACCAACATTATGGTTATGAAAGCAATCGACATCTTTGTCAGGACAAATAGCATTGATGACTTCGTCATCATCAATTTTATCTGATGTTGGAAGTTGAACAAATAAACCGTTGATTCTTTTATCTTTATTTAATTTCTTTATCAAAGATAACATCTGTGTATTTGTTGTAGTGGATGGCAATTTAAATAACTTACAATTAATACCCAATTCTTTACAAAGTTTTTGTTTATTGGAAACATAAACATTGCTGGCATAACTATCATTATTCAAAATGATAGCTAATGTTGGTATAATGTGTTTTCTTTTAAGACTTTGAACTTCTTTTTTTAAATTTTTTAAAAAATTTTCGCTAGCCTTAATGCCTGACATTAATTGCATTTTTTAACTCCCTCGTATTTAATATCATCAAAAATAAGTGGAATGTCTTTTTTTAATTCCTTTAACAAAGGAATTAATAGCTCGCGTGCTTGTGGGTGAGCATCTGGTGCACAACGTAATTTAAAGATATTTCTTCATTCCCTAAAGTTGGTTGTGATAGTTATTTCAGTTTTTAAACTATTTGGTAATACACTACGTGCTTCTTGTGGAGTAGAACCCTGTTTTATTAAATCAAAGTATGCTTTTTCTGAAGATTCCATAGCTTTTTTTCAAATTTGATATCGTTTTGGGTCTGTTTTATAGAAATATGGTTCAATAACTGTAATTTGATTTCCAAATTTATGATTAGCATAATTACAATATCGTGTTGATTCTTGTGCAAAACTTGCTATACGATGTCTAACTAACTCATGTGTTACACCACGATCACAAATAAATTTAACGGATAAAAAACTATGTTCAATAACAGCTTCATGCTTTCACTTTAATAGGTTACCTATTAATTTCTTTGCTGATTCACCACTTGATTCAATTTTGTCTTCAGATTTGTAGCATACACGACCAATCTTTTCAATTAATTGCAATTGATCTTTGGGTTCAATTCTGCTTAGAATTTGATATGATGGTTTAACGATAATCATATTAGTGTCTTGATAAATGAATAAAGGTCAAACCGTATTTTTACAGTTTAACCTTTTTTAAATTATTTAACGTTTTTAATCTTCTTACCATTGTAGTATCCACAATACTTACATACAGTATGAGGTTTAATAGGTTTACCACATTTTGGGCAAACAGTGGTAGTTGCAGGCTTCAAAGCATGGTGACTTCGACGCATTCCTTTTCTACCTTTTGACGTTCTTCGTTGTGCAACAGCCATAAGATATTTTCCTTTACATCATTATTATATTTAATATGTAAAATATTATATAATCATTTAATGAAATTACATGACATTATTTCGATTAATCCGCAGGTGTTGGAAAACATTTTGTTAGAGGAAATTAAAAAGATACCTGGTGTGGGTAATCAAACTATTGGAAATGTAAAAGTAGATGATGATAAATGTGAAGTTAATGTATATTTAACACCATTTAGTTTACTTAGTAATGTTTACCAAATAGCTCGTGAAATGCAATCTGCCATTAGTTTCTATTTAACTAAACAATTCGATATTGATGAAGGAAAAATAAAAATCAATATTATCGTTAAAGCTAACGATATGGACAAAAAATAATGACTTCTTTGAACACACAAACTTTAAAAACTATGTTACAAAATGGTGTCCAATATGTTGGCAATAATTTTGAATATATTGATGAATTAAATGTTTTTCCTGTTCCAGATGGTGACACAGGTACTAATTTAAAAATCACCACCGAAGGAGCTTGAGATTCAATAGCTGATTTTGATACTGACGATATTTCACTACTAACACGTAGTTTTGCTCGTGGTTTATTGATGAATGCTCGTGGTAATTCAGGAGTTATTTTTAGTCAAATTTTTAAGGGTTTTAGTTCGGTATTTAAATCAGGCGATAAAGAAGCAACCATAAGTGATCTAACCAAAGCCTTTAGTGCCGCTAAGGATTTTGCATATAAATCCGTTGCCACACCAGTTGAAGGTACAATCTTAACAGTTATCAGAGTAATGTCTGAAAAACTGATTGAATCTACTGGTAAATTTCAAACGATTGAAGAGTTATTTGAATATGCTTATAAAGAAGCAAAAATTATTCTTGATAAAACTCCAGATTTCTTGCTTCAACTTAAAGAAGTTGGTGTTGTTGACTCCGGTGGTTGTGGTTTAACTTATTTCCTAGAAGGAATGAAAGAGGCTATTGTTCATCCAAACGCTAAGGAAGTTCAACCTAAACCATCGAGTAATAAAGCAAATCAAAACGCAATTAATAAATCGTTTGTTGATAACAATGAAGGTTTTGGTTATTGCTGTGAGTTTATTATGAAACTTGGTTCAAGAGTAACAACTGAACAACCTGATAAATCTAAATACGATGAAATTTATTTTAAGAAAAGAATCGAAGATCTTGGTGATAGCTTTGTTTATGTCCGAGATGGTGATATCATAAAAGTTCATGTTCACGTAATTAAACCTTACAAACTTTTAGAGTTTGCTTCAAAGTTTGGTGAATTTACTAAAATAAAAATTGAAAATATGACTTTACAGTTTATGATGAAAAACAAAAACACATCATTAGAAAAACTTGAAAGTTCATATCGTGCTGATAATGAAATAACAAGCGCAACAAAAGTTGTTGCTACTGTTCCTAGTGAAGCAATGAAAAAAATATATGCTGCAGAATTTGGTATAACACAATGTTTAAATTGTGAAGATATTGGTAATCCGACAATTCAACAATTTTATGAATTAATCAAATCTGCTAAAAGCAAACATGTTATTTTGGTAACTGATAATGGAAATATTCTTTTAGCTGCCGAACAAGCATCAAAATTATTTCCAAAGAAAACTCATACAATCGAAATTGTCCCATGCAAAGATATTGCGACAAGTTATTTAACTTGTTTAAGTTTTAACCCTGAACTAGAATCACGTGATATTGTTAAGGAAATGGAACGTGCTTATAAAAACTGTGAATCTTGTAAGATTTCTAAATCTGTCAAAAATATTAGATATAAAGATTTGAATATTAAGTTTGGTGATTACATTGGTGTTAGACACAAAGATATTATTACAAACTCAAAAGTAGTTGCAAATGTATCAACTAAAATGGTAGATGAAATCTTTGGAGATGTTCGTCGACCAAAAACTGCAGTTATTATTTATGGTAAAGATGCAACTATAGAGGAAGTTAACCATTTATATCGTTATATTAACGAAAAATACATGGTTAAACCAATCATCATTCAAGGTAATCAATCAACTTATCAATACTATATTGGTGTAACAAAATAAGAGTGAGGTAATTATGAAAATAGCATTAGATGTCATGGGTTTTGAAAATAAAACTATTGAAGCAATAGTTGCTGCTAGAAAATTTTCTTCAAAACATCCTGGCACTAGAATCATATTAGTTGGAACCGAAGAAGATATTAGACCTTGCATAAAAGATAAAGATGAGTTTGAATATGTTTATACATCAAATGTTATTCAAATGGTTGACACTCCAATTGAAGCTTTAAGAAAAGAATCAACTTCAATGCTTGAAGCAATTAAATTAGTAAAAGAGCACAAAGCTGATGCAGTTGTTTCAGCAGGAAGCACATCATGTTTCGTTCCACTTGTTCAAATGAACCTTGGATTAATTGAAAATGTTAAACGTTTTGGCTTTATGCCATTTATTCCAACAACTAATAAGACTGGATTTAATATGATTGATGTTGGTGCTAATTTAACAGTTGATGGAAAAGATCTATATAACTTTGCCTTGATGGCAAATGAATATGCACGCATTGTGAGAAAAATTTCTAGACCGAGAGTTGGGGTTTTAAATATTGGTTCTGAGGAACACAAAGGTTTTGATTATCACCGTGAAGTTGATAAATTGCTAAAACAAAACGACAGCATCAACTATGTTGGTTTTGTAGAACCAAAAGGTTTATTAGATGGAATTGTTGATGTTTGTGTTTGTGATGGATATTCGGGAAACATTTGTTTAAAAGCATTAGAGGGTTCTTTAAAATCTGTTGGAGCCATTTTAAAGAAAGGCTATAAAAAACCATGAAATTGGTTGGGAGCTGCGTTTAGTTGTCCAATAATTCTGACTTTAACAAAAACTTTTGATTATCGTAATAATGCCGGAGCTATAGTATTAGGAGCCAATGGTATTGCTATTAAAACTCACGGATCAGCTGATGCTAAACAATTCTATGCAGCATTAAGCGTCGCTTATGATTGTGTTAATAATCAATTAATACATAACATGAAAAATATTAAATATGAATAAAAACTACAATCAAAATTTGAATGCTTGAATTAGACAAGCGTTAGGTACTGCCCCAAAAAATATTAGTTTGTATATTGAGGCATTAACCCATCGTTCTTATGCTAATGAGCATAAGCAAAATTATTCATATCAACGTTTAGAATACCTTGGTGATAGTGTATTAAGTTTTTTAACTGCTGATTTCTTATACAAGAAATATCCCCACAAACATGAAGGTGAATTAACAGTATTGAGAAAACAGTTGGTGTGTTCTAATACAGAAACAGCTATAGCAAAACAGATTGGACTACAAAATTTTATTTTGTTAGGAGTAGGTGCAGCAACTTCAAATGGTATTGATAAAATATTAGAGGATTGTTTTGAATCATTTATTGGTGCAGTCTACCTAGATCTTGGTTTAGAACCAATTATTAAATTTTTAAATAGAACTTTATTTAAATTTAATGACACTAATATTATGAATAGTGCTCTTGACTACAAAACACTTGTTCAGGAAGCATTGATGAAACACAATGCGCACAATGCAATGTATCACACCAAACAATTAGGTCAAAATAATTTTGTCGCAACTTTAAAAGTTAATGGAATAACTTATGGGCAAGGGCAAGGAAAAAATAAAAAACAAGCTGAAAAAGCTGCTGCAGCTGAAGCCTATTCAAAATTGGTTGGTAAAGGGAGGTAAGTATGTTATTTCTAAAGAAATTTAAAGCTGTTGGATTTAAATCATTCGCTAATCCGATTGAATTATCTTTTAAGGATTCAATGGTTGGTGTTGTTGGTCCTAACGGATCAGGCAAATCAAATATTGTTGATGCTATTAAGTGAGTATTAGGTGAGCAATCTAAGAAAGCACTTCGTGGTAAAAGTTCAAGCGATATTATCTTTCATGGTTCGAAAGACAAGGATGGTAGCGAATATGCTTTAGTTTCTTTAACATTTGATAACTCAAACAAAATCTTACATACCGATCTTCCTGAAGTAACTGTAACTAGAAAACTAACACGAAACGAAGGTGCTAACGAATATTTCATCAATGATGAGATTTGCCGATTAAAAGATATCCAGGAATTATTTTTAGATACTGGATTAGCAAAGGGGTCATTAGGGATCATTTCTCAAGGAACCGTTCAATGGTTTGTTGAGGCTAAACCTGAAGAGCGTAGAAAAATCTTTGAAGATGCTGCTGGCATTGGTCTTTATGCAAAGAAAAAAGAAGAAAGTCAATCAGAGCTTGAAAGAGCAACGGTTAATTTAAACCGTGTATCTGACTATGTTAATATTTTAGAAAAAGATATTAAGAAACTTTCTAAGCAAGTAGAAAAAGCAAAAATTTATCAAGAAAAGAAAAAACAATTAATGGAACTAGAATTAATCATTCTAGTAAAAGATATTTCTTTCTATCAATCTAAATTAGCTGAATTAAAATCAATTATTGAACGAAACAAACAAATTGTCACATCAAATGAAGCTGATATTGAAATTGTTAGCAAACAATTAGTAGATGTAAAAGAAAAAGCAAATCAATCTGATGCTGATGTTGAAGAATTTAACACTAGATTTACAAACATCATCCAAGAAATGAACAAACTAGATGTTAAAAAGTCAGCAATTGAATCAAACTTACAAAATGATCTAAGTAGTGGTTCTGCAGAAAAGAAAGCTAAAGCTTTAGGACAATTAATTTCTAATCTTGAATATGATTTAAAATCTGCAAGAGAAAATCGCGACAAACTTTCAGACGAAATTAATGGTTATGATGGAATTAGAAATGACCAACAAGTGAAAAACGATAATGCTGCTGCAAAAGTTGCTAGTCTTACAAACAAGATTTCTGAACTTGGATATAAATTAAGGGCTATCGAAGATAAGATTGAGAATGAATACATTAATGAGTCTGGAACTAAGACCGTTATGGAAAATAAAAATGCACTTCATGGAATTATTGGGACAGTAAAAGATTTTGTTACTGTTGACAAACAATATGAAACTGCTATCACTCTAGCGTTAGGTCAAAGTTCTAGTTTTGTTATTACTGAAACAGAAGATGATGCAAAATATGCAATTGACTTTTTAAAATCTAACAAAGCTGGTAAGGCAACATTCTTACCATTAACTTTGGTTAAACCTCGTCCTTTAAGGGAAGAGCACTCATTAGTTGTGAAACAACTGGATGGTTATATTGATACTGCTGATCGATTAATTAGTTATGATTTAAAATATGCTGATTTATTTAGTATGTTATTAGGTCGAATCTTAGTTTCGCAAGATTTAAACTCAGCCATAACTATATCTAAATACACGCAATCTTCTTATCAAGTTGTAACACTTGATGGTCAAACAGTCTCTGTTGGTGGAGCAATTACTGGTGGTTATAACAAAGCTAAGTATGCGCCAATCTTTAACCTACAAGAAAATAAAGCTTCATTAGAAAAAGAAATTGCTGATTTAACAAAGCAATGCTCAGAAGCTAGAATTGAGCAAGCAAAGCTTGTAAATGGTTTAAAAGAGACTAATGAAAAACTAAACGAAAAGAAAATTCTTTTCAATTCATACGAAGAAAAAATCAAGAATATTGAAGCTAGTCTATTCCGTTACCAAGCTGATTTTAATCAATTAGACAAAACAGCTATGAATGAAGCTAAAACTGAGACAGTCGACGAAATTGTTAAACAACTCGCAGATTTACAAATTAAAAAAGATAAGATTGTTCAAGATTTAAATGTTGCTCGTGCAACAAAACAAACAAACCGACAAATTGCTGATGACTATCAAGCTCGTCTTGACGAAACAAGAGCTTTAGTTAATAAAGCTAATGCTGAACAAGCTCATGCTGAAGTTGATCTTGAAAAAGCTAAGGCTGTTATTGCAAATGCTAAAGATCGTATTTCGTCAGAATATCGAATGACAGTAGAAAATGCTGTAATGAATTACAATAAAGAACTACCAATGTCTGATGCACAAGCTCGTGACACAATTCAAACACTAAGATTTGAATTGGATCAAATTGGTGCTATCAATATGGAAGCATTAAAAGAACTTGAAGAAAAACAAAAAGAATATGATTCTTTATCAGTTCAACATAAAGAACTTATCGATGCTAAAGACACAATTGAAAAAGCTATCGCTGAATTAGATAATAAAGCAAGAAATAGTTTTAGAGAAACGATTGAAAAAGTTAATAATCAATTACCAAACGTGTTTGGCTATCTATTTGGTGGTGGAACTGCCTCTGTTCAATACACTGATCCAAATGATATTTTAAATTCAGGAATCGAGGTAACTGCCGTTCCTCCAGGCAAAAAGATAACTACGTTAAATCTCCTTTCTGGTGGTGAAAAGTCACTTGTGGCTTTATCAGTATTATTTGCTATTTTAAGGGTTCACAACTTCCCTTTAGTTGTTCTTGATGAAGCAGAATCTGCACTTGACCCTGCTAATGTTGAAAGATTTGGAAGCATCATTAAAAATAATTCTAAAGACACTCAATTTTTAGTTATTACTCACCGTCCAGGAACAATGGAAAGATGTGATAGTTTATTTGGTGCAACAATGCAAATAAAAGGTATTACTAATATGTATAAAGTCACTTTAGCTCATGCTAAATCTGAATTTGGAAACGATGGTCAATAATGGGTCTTTTTAAAAATCTAATTAATAGAATTAGGGAAAAGAAAGCTGAAAAAGCTGCTAACAAAATTAAAGCAACAACTCAAATTGCTCAAGTTGATCAAAAAACATTTGACCAGGGTTTAAAAAAATCTGGTGGCGTTTTAAAATCAGCATTAAATGACCTAATCAAACAGCATCGTAAAGTCGATGAGTCAATGCTTGAAAGCATTGAAGAAATGTTAATTGGTTTTGATGTTGGCACCGGTGCTACAACTAAGATAATGCAAGCCATTGAAGATGAAA
This sequence comes from Mycoplasmoidaceae bacterium, assembly GCA_024427105.1. Next base: position 11,034 of record JAKSVR010000018.1, read on the forward strand.
TTAAATATCAAAATGTTGACAATCCTGAATTAGTTAAACAAATTATTATTGATAAAATTTTTGTTTACTACATTCAAGATACAATCATTGAAAATGGTTTAAATCTTAAAGTTGGTGACACTAATGTTATTTTAGTTTCAGGTGTAAATGGAGTTGGTAAAACAACATCTATTGCTAAAATTGCTCACTATCTTTTAGATAAGGGTATGAAAGTCTGTCTGGTTGCTGGTGATACCTTTAGAGCAGGAGCGGTTGAACAACTAGCTATATGAGCTGATAGATTAAATATTCAATGTTTTAAACCAAAAATAGCTAACCAAGATCCAGCATCTGTCATTTATGAAGGTGTTAAATGAGCCAACGAAAATAAGATTGATGTTGTTTTGTGTGATACATCAGGTCGTTTACAAAATAAGATAAATCTTATGAACGAATTAAAAAAGATTGATGGAGTAATTAAGAAATTTAATCCTTCCCAACCTTGCGAATCATTGTTAGTATTAGATGCAACAACTGGTCAATCAGGTATTATGCAAGCTAAAGCTTTTAGTGAAGTAACAAAGTTAACTGGTATTATTCTAACAAAAATGGATTCAACATCTAAAGGTGGAATAATTTTAGCAATAAAAGATAGTTTTAACATTCCAGTTAAATTTATTGGCTTAGGCGAAACTTATAATGATCTCCAACCTTTCGATATTGAAAAATTCGTTATTGGTTTAACTAAAGATCTAAACTTAGATAAACAATAATTACTGATTTTAGCCTTCAAAAATAAAAGAAGCAGACTATGTCTGTTATTTTTTTTATATTAAAATAAAATAATAATATATAAAATGTATATAGGAGAAAGAAAAAATGGCATTTATTTCAAATGAAAAACGTGAGGATTTAATTAAAAAGGTTAATAAGGGATATGGTTTTAGAAAATTCATATTATTACTCGATATTATTTTATTAACCGGTTTTATGATTGTTGCCTTCCTTAGTTGATATTGACAAGGTGACTGAGCTTGGGCTAAAGATGGAGCATTAACACCTTTTGGCCAAGGAATGCTAGGAGTTGCTGCATTTATTGTTGTTTTAGGTCTTGTAAGTGTAATTCTATTGTTCACAATCAAATCACCTAGAAGTGTTAAAGAGGAAATAAAAACTCTTGAATCTTCTCCATTAGCGGGTAAGAAAATCCATAAAGATGAAACTGCTGGTGAAGTAATGCGTGCAAGAAGAGATCCTGAAAACGCAATTACTGAAAGTAAAAAGAAGAAACAAGAAAAGAAAAAAAAGTCTAACTAATAAATCTTAATTCTTAAAATAAAAAGAAGACCAAACGGTCTTCTTTTTTGTGATAATTGAGAAATTAACGCTTTGTAAATTGTGGAGATCGACGTGCACCATATTTACCATATTTTTTACGTTCTTTAACACGTGAATCTCTAGTAGTTAACTTAGCTCTTTTTAGTGTTGTCTTTTGATCAGCATTACAATCAACCAATGCACGAGCAATACCTAAACGGATAGCTCCAGCTTGACCTTTGAAACCACCACCAACAACTTTAACTTGGATGTCAAATGTTTTCATTTGGTTAGTTGCTTCAAGAGGTTGTAACATATCTTGGATAACTAATTTATTAGGAAAATATTCAGCAGGAGTTCTACCATTAATGGTAATCTTACCATTTCCTGGTATCATTAATACTCTTGCGACAGATGTTTTTCTACGTCCTAAACCTTTGTATTCAATTTTTGTTGCCATGATTATTTACCTACCTTAATTGTTTTTGGTTTTTGTTTGCTATGATCTTTACCAGCATCTTTATAAACATGAAGTTTCTTAATTATCTTTTCAGATAATCGGTTTTTTGGTAGCATGCCTTTAACAGCAATAGTAACTAATTCATCAGAATAGTTCTTGATCATTTCTCGTAATGATCTTTTTCTAATACCGCCAATATAACCAGAGTGGTTGTATCTAAATTCTTTGTCTAGTTTGTTACCAGTAACTTTAACTTTATCACTATTAATAATGATAAGGTTATCACCACAATCAATGTTTGGTGTAAAGTTTGGTTTATTCTTTCCACGAAGAATATCAGCTGCAGCAACAGCTAATTTTCCTAGGACAACACCACTAGCATCAATCGTGTATCAAACACGATTGCTTCTAGCTGTTTCGTTTTTAAGCATAGTTGATTTTTGCATAAGTTTCTCCTTTTATTTTATCACAGATGTACAATTAGTATTCTTTTTTGTACATTTCGTCACCTTTAGCGATGACATCTTCTGGTCTTTCCAGACCAGTACCAACTGGTAATAAGTTACCAATCATAACATTTTCCTTTAATCCCATTAAAGTATCAATGTCTCCTCTAATGGCAGCATCAGTCAAGATCTTCTTTGTATCTTGGAATGATGCAGCAGCAAGGAATGGACCTTTTTTACTTGTAGCAACGTTATCTAGTCCATAAATTTCGTTCTTAGCGGTTGGCAATTCTTTACCAGCAGCAAATAGTTTGTTACATTCTTCAATGAATGTATTGATATCTGTTGTTTCACCAATGAAGTAGTTGCTGTCACCAGGACTTAGAACTTTTAACTTATTAGTTAATTGACGAACAATAATTTCAATATACTTATCTGAAATTTCAATACCTTGAAGACGATAAACTTTTTGTACTTCCTTAATTAAGTAGTCTCTCACTGCTTCAATACCAGCAACATCAAGTAACATCTTGATGTTAATAGAACCTTCAGTAATCTTGTCACCAGCTTCTAGGTGGTCACCCTTTTCAATACGAATAACTTGTGACAATGATGCATGATATTTCTTTTCTTCTTCAGTAATATCATTAATAACAGTAATGATTGTTCCATCTTCTACTGGTTCAATCTTTGTTACTTCACATGCAGCATTAGCAATAATTGCTAATTCACGTTCTGCAGGTGGAACAAGATCAAACAATTGTTTCAATCTTTCAAAACCTTGTGTAATGTTAGCTTCACCAGCCGCACCACCAGTATGGAATGTTCTCATAGTTAATTGTGTACCAGGTTCACCGATTGATTGTGCAGCAATAACACCAATAGCAGTACCAATTTCAATTGGTTTGTTTGTTGTTAAGTCATTACCAAAACATTTTTGACAAATACCATCTTTACATTGACAATGTAATACAGATCGAATTGTTACTTCCTTAATACCAAGTTTTTCAATCTTAGTAGCCATTGTAGGTGTGATGATTTCATTTTTAGAAACAAGCACCTTATCATCTTTAGGATTAATAATATCTTCAAATGCATAACGGTTAGCAATACGATCAGCTAAAGATTCAATCTTGTAGTTTTGTTTTGTATCTTCAATTGCTCTTACCACTAATCCTGTTGGTGTACCACAATCTTCTTCTTTAACAATAACTTCTTGAGCAGCATCTACTAATTTTCTAGTCATGTAACCAGATTTAGATGTTTTCATGGCTGTATCAGCCATACCCTTACGAGCACCATAAGATGCATTAAAATATTCAGCAATTGTTAATCCATCAAGGAATGAGTGTTTGATTGGTGTTTCAATTGTATCCTTAATAACATTTGATTTTGTCTTTTGGTCATAGTTATATGACTTACTCATCAATCCACGCATACCTAATAGTTGAGTAAACTGAGATTCATTACCACGGGCACCTGAGTTAGCCATAATAATAACTGGGTTATTACGGTTTTTAGGATCAGCTAAGATTTCTTTAATATCGTCAGTAACGGTATTCTTAACACCTGATCAAAGATCAATAACACGTTTATATCTTTCATCATCAGTTAATAGACCTTTTTCAAATTGCTTTTTCAATTTAGCAACTTTTGCATCAGCACCAACAAAGTATTGATCTTTCTTGTTATAGCTTGGCAAATCAAAGGCAGAAATTGTAACGGATGATTTTGTTGAGAAATCAAAACCAATGTTTTTGATTGCATCCATTGTTTTAGCTGTAACATCAACTTCAAAATGTCCATATAGACTATCAACAATTTTTTGTAATGTTTTCTTTGTAAATGGATTAG